>CAUUQJ010000025.1:0-9429 GCA_963547085.1 uncultured Campylobacter sp.
AAGAAAATTGGTAAGTTCTTGGATTTGCGGTCTCGCCGCTTCTGCTTCTTTTGCCGTAGCTGTCGTAGCCATTTCCGCCGTTTTTGATACCGCTTTGGTGTCCGCCGCCACGGAATTTTTATTTTTAAAATTTAATGCGGTAGCGCCTGTGGCGAAATTCTGGCTATCTAAATTTGATGCGGCGATAATATCTGCGGCGGTAAAATTTTGATTGTTTAAATTTGGCGTCGTTTCGGAATTTGAGTTATCTAAATTTAGCGCCGAAGCGGAATTTTGCTCGCTTAAATTTAACGCCGCCACAGAGCTTTCATCGTTCAAATTTGAAGCGGGGCAATTTTGCTCTTTTAAAAAATTCTGCTCTTTTAAAGAATTCTGCTCATCTAAATTTAAATCGCAGTCTGAGCTTTGCTCACTTAAATTTAAACTTTCGGCATCCTCGCAAGATCCGCTAAATTTAGAATTTTCCTCGCTCACGGCTTCACCTCAGACTTATGAGATCGAGCGGGTTGATGTGGTAGTTCTGCTGCGTCACTTCAAAGGTCAGATCCGAGCCGATGCGCCCGATAATGTAGCCCTTTTTGACGTTGGAGCCGACGCGCACGGTAGGCGGGATCTGATTTAGATGCGCGTAGATCGTGTGGATGCCGCCGCTGTGCTCTAGGATCACGACCTTATCGAGCACGGCGGTTTCTTTAGCAAAGACCACCTTGCCCGGTAGCACCGCCTTAACCTGCGTGTCGCCGCTGTTTGAGCCGAGCACGATATTTTCGTTGAAAAGCTTGATGTTATACACCGGATCGTTGTAATTGCCGAATTTTCGCTTCAAATACGCGCCGTTTAAAGGCGCTGCGGTCTTGGCTCCGCTGTATTTTTTAACGCGCGAGGACTGATAGCTCGAGCCGTACTGCTTGACCTTTTGGTTGATCTTGCTTACGCGCTCATCCGCTGGCTCGCTCACTTCTGGCTCGGGCTCGCTAGGAGGCGCAGGCTCGGGCTTGCCCGCTTTTTTGGCAGCTACCTTTGCTTTGGCGTACTCTTTTTCGCGCGCCTGACGCTCCTTTTGCTTCTGCGCTTCAAGCTTTGCTTGGCGCGCCGCTTCCTCCTTCTGCGCTTTGGCTTTCTCCTCGGCGTCGTCGATGATCTTAAGCTCCTGCAGGGTCTTAGATATGGCGTCTTGCTCGTCGTTTATCTTCTCCAGCTTCGCGATGTAGTCCTCTTTGTCCTTTTTCATCTGCGCGAGCTTCTCTTTTTGGGTGGTTTGCTTGGCGTCAAGATCGGTTTTTTTCTTGTCATAGCCCGCCATGCTCGCCTGGATCGATTTGATCTTTTTGTTCTGCTCGTTGATAAAATTTTGATTATTTTCGTAGTCTTTGATCAGCCCCTTCAGCTCGTCGTTCATAACGACGCCGAGCCCCTCTAAAATTTCGCTAGCCATGATAGAATCAGGCGTGGTGGTGGAATTTACGTCGGTGATGAGATCAAACGATAGCTCTTGCGAGATCACGCTTGCGATTTTGCTTTCCAGATCGTTTTGTACGCTAAGAAGCGTGACGTTTTGGCTATTAAGCTTTTCAAGCTCCTGCGCTTCGGCGGCGTATTGATCTTTTAAGCCCTCGATCGCGTCGCTTAGCTGCTTGATCTCGCCCTCGCGCTTTTTAAAGCCCTCCTGCTCCTTTACGATTTGGCCTGCGATCTCGTCGATCTTTTGCGAGAGTTGCATCCCCTCCTTTTGCGAGCTTTTGAGCTCTTGACCCGCTTTGGCGATCTTATCTTTCGTGCTTTGACCCTTTGCGGGCGCGGCATAAGTAAGAGCTGCGGCAAGCCCCAGCGCAAGAAGCGGTGCTAAAAAAGCCCTTTTCATGCTCGTTTATTTCCGATTTGCAGCATCACGAAACTCACCGCGATGATAGATAGCGCTAAAGCCACGCCTAAAAGGATCAGCGCGTCGTAAGGCAGCACTATGGCGGTGCGTAGATCGCCGATACCCTTAAGCGTAGTCGAAAACACCTCCCAAGAAGGAAGCGCGATGTAAAAGCAGGTCACGATCAGCGTGGCGATAAAGGAGTCTATTATCGCCATTCGGTAGAGCTTGCCGCTTTTTATCAGAAACGACGCGCCGAAAAGCTCCATGATCTCGATGCGCTCTTTGTGCTCGTAAACCCAGATACGCATCTGACGGTGAATTAACATCACGCCTAAAAGCACGATGAGAAACGCAAAGCCGTAAACGAGGCTTTTGATAAGCAGTAAAATTTTAAAAATTTCATCGTGGGTCTTTTTAAAAATTTCAACCCGCGTAAGCGAGCCGATCGATTTTAGATCCTGCTCGATCTTGGCAAGCTGCGCGGCGTCGGGGAAGCTTTCAAGCTTGACGCTATAAAATTTAGGCAAATTTTTACTAAGCTCGGCAAAGGCGTTTTGTGAAATTTTACCCTTCAGTCGCTCGGTGATGCCCGCGGTCGAAATTTCGCTAATCGAGCTGATCTTCGGTACCGCTTTTTGCGCATCTTGCAGGCTGAGCGAGGTTTTGGAGACTAGTACGATGTTGTATTCGTTTTGGATCGAGCGCTCGTAGCTTTTGGTTAGGTTACTCATAAAAATTCCAAACTGCACCGAAAAAAGCAGCGCAACGAGCGAAAAGATCACGCCGAAATGGGTTTTAATCGATTTCATTTACTTTAGCGTCCTTAATCTCAAAATGTCGGTGCCTAAAACGAAGCGTAGAGGGCATTTTATGCGTCACGATAACGACGCAGGCGTTCCACGACTCGCACGCCGAGCGCAGCAAATTCCAAATAATGGCGCTGGAATAGTCGTCCAAATTTCCCGTAGGCTCGTCGCACAGCAGCAGGCGCGGATTATGCGCCATCGCGCGCGCCAAAGCCACGCGCTGCTGCTCGCCGCCGCTAAGCTCGAGCGGATACTTACCCATCTTATGCCCGAGCTCGACGTGGCGCAGTAGCTTTTTGGCTTGGTCTTGGCAGACCTGCTGATTGTAGCCCATTATCATTAACGGAAGCATTATGTTGCGCTCGATCGTCCATTCGTTGATCAGGCGGTAGTTTTGAAAGATAATGCCGATGCGCTGGCGCAGGGTGCGCAGATCGGAGTTTGTGATGCCCTTTAGATCGCACAGGCAGACGTTCAGCTCGCCGCCGATGATGTCGATGCCGCCGTAGAAGGACTTAAGCAGCGTGGATTTGCCGCTGCCGCTCTTGCCCGTAATGATGACGAAGTCCTTCGCGCCGATGCCGAAACTCGCGTCTTGGATGACCGCGCCCGCCTTTTCGTAGCCTAGCGTGAGGCCCGCTGCGGTGATGATGTTGTAATCGTCCGTTATCTCTGCCATTGTGAAAATATCTCCGAAATTTTTTGATGTGCCGCGTGGTTTTCGCGCGTAGGAAGCGGGCGGCGGATGAAGTAGCTCGTACCGCTTTCGTTTGCGCGGATGAAACACTGCTGCGGAAAGTCGAATGCACCGAGCGAAAGCAGGATTAGCACGTCTTGCGGCTCGGCGGCGCACGGCTTGCTTTGCCGTTCATTTTGCTGCTCGGCGCAGCTTGATTCGCTTTGTCGTTTATCTTGGTGCTCGGCACGATTTAATTTGCCTTGGTGTTCGGCTTGTAGCTCGGCTCGCTTCGGCTCGCTTCGGCGCCCGATTTGCGACTTGATAGAGTTTGACTTATTTTGTAATTCTGCTTGCGGTTCAGTAGCGTGGTTTAGCTCGTTTTTTAGTTCGGCTTGCGGCTCATTTTTGCAAAGTATGGCGCTTGCTTTTTTTAGAATTTGCGTAGCGTTTGCTTTGTCTGTGCGGGTCGCATTTAGCGTGGCGCTCTCTTTTATTGCACTGGTTGCTGAGAATGAGCCGTCCAAATTCGGCACATTGTTTGCTTCTATTGCACCGATCGTTGCAGGTGCAGTGCTTGCGCCTGTCGCGCCGATAGCTGCAAGCACACCCTCCGTGCCGCTAGCATTTAGCGCGCTGCTTGTTGCGATCTGCTTGCAGGCTAAAGCGCGCTTTTCGCTCGGGGTGGGGCGGCTAAATTTAGCGCTTACCGCGATGGGAACGTCGCTCGTTAAATCTACGCCGCTTGCGTTCAAGCAATTCTCGTTTAAATTTGCGCCCGCTTCATCTGCGCGGTTTGTATTCAGCGGGGCGCTCGCTTTTTTTAGAATTTGCGTAGCGTTCGCGCAAGCTGAAATTTTATCGCCCGCTGTCGTAGCTAAAATTTTGCCGCAGTCTGCCGAAATTTCATCCATGCTCGCGCGTTCGGTTAAATTTCCGTCGCGCGCCGCGTCTAAATTTATAGCTTCGGACATGCCGTCGGCGCCTGCTTCGTACGAGATAAAACTGCCATCTAGGTTTGCACAAGGATTTGAGTTTATTTTTGAGGTAAAATTTGAGCCACCGCCTGCATCAAAATTTACGCCACCACCCGCGGTGCAAGCGCTGTCCGCATCTAAGCTTTTTTGCGCGTCAAAGTAAAAAATTTCCTCAAAATGCACGAAAAAATCCTCGCCTTTGAAGGTAAAATTTTTAAAATTTCGCACGATTGCCGCCGCGTCAAATTTTAAAAATTCCATCTCAAACCGCTGCGGCTCGCCACGGCCCGCGGTTTTGTTCTCATAGATCAGATCGTAGATGTCTTTGTCCATTTTGCGCCATCTATCCTCGTATTTGCTCGCTACGGCGGCATCGCGATTTTTGAAGTGCGAAATTTCGCCCGCTTTGCGCTGAACGTAGGGCGAGAGCTTTTGCGTCGCGTAGAGGAAGTACTCCTCGCTGTCGGTGCGAAGCTCGAAGCGGCCGCCGCGTCCGAGCGTGCGTGCGATCTGCGAGGCGAACTCGTCGCTTATCACGCGGCGGTGCGGCGCGTCGTCCCACGGCACGGGGAAGTGCAAAAATACGCGCTGCAGGCAGCCCGCGGGAAGCAGGCTCAGCAAAACCCGCGCGTCGGTGGCAATCAACGCAATGTTTTGCAACCCCTCGCGGATCGCTAGCTTAGCGACCTGTTCGATCGCGGGCTTGTAAATTTCGATACCGATTAACAGCGCGTCTTGATTTGAGCGCGCTTGATGAAGCAGGTGTCTGCCCGAGCCGAAGCCGATCTCGATGAAAATTTTATCAAATTTAGAGCTTTTTACGAGGGATAAAATTTCATTCTCGTCCAAAATCAGCGGCGTTTTTTCGGTGAGCGAGCTGTCTTTGTAAGCAAATGCCTGCGAGATGATCCGCCCGCAGAAGCGCTCTTTAAAAATTTCGAGCGCTCGCTGCAGATGGCCGATTTTGGCGGGCTTGGTGATCTTTTCGCCCTTTACTATCACTTTGCCGCCGCCGGGCTTTAGGGTGATAAAAAACTCGCTATCAAAGCTTCTGGTTCGCACGAGCGTTAAATTTCTGCCGCGCGCCGTTTCTAAAAATTCGGTCTCGCCGAGCTTAATCGGCAGCGGCGGCAGGCTCACACTTTGGGTTATGAAATTTGGCAAACTTTATTCTGCCTGCGCTGCGGCAATGACTGCACTAGGCTTGGACAGCTCTCCGTTTTCGGTTTTGACGGTAATGCGGTATTCGTATCCTTCGCCGTAATCGATATTGTCGATATATTCAGCGCTAAGTCTGCCGCGAACCTCTTTAATCGTGCTCCATGACTCGCCTCCCTTGGGACGGCGCTCGATTAGATAAGAGCTTACTCGAAGATCCGGATGCGGGCGCCAGATGATCTTAACGCGGCCAGGAAGCCCGTAGATCGCCTGCGCAAACGGCACGGACTCTAGCATCTTCGCTGTGCTTGCGATAGCGACTGGAGAAGGAGCAGAAACGCCCTTGGCGCCGTATGTGCGCACCATGTATTTATACGAAGTGCCCGGCTGCAGCCTCGTATCTACGTAGTGAGTGGAGTATGGATCTGCGATGGTGGCGATCTTTTTGGCTTCGCCGCCGCTTGCGGGCGCTCGGTAAACGACAAAGCCCAGTACGGCGGTATTGCTGTCGTATCTAGGCCACTCAAGGCCGATCTCATTGTCGCTCGTGATCGTCCTAATGCCCTCTACGCGCGGCAGGCTTTCGTCGCTTGCGCTAGGCGCGCTAGACATAGCGCAGCCACCCGCTAGTATCGCTAAAGTAGCGCTCAACGTTAGTTGGTAAAATTTTTTCATAAATTTCATCCTTTACCTTTTGATTTGTCGTAAAATTTAGAAATTCGCTCGGCAAGCCCGCGCATATTTTCACCTCTTTGCCGCTTCGCGGATGGATGAAATAGAGCAAATAGGCGTGGAGCAAAATCCTGCTAATTTTAGCGTTTTCGCTCTTAAATCCGTATAAATGATCGCCCAAAATGTGCCGATTTATCGAGCTTAAATGCACGCGGATCTGATGCGTGCGACCCGTGAAGAGCTTTGCCGCGACGAGATTGAAGCTCTTTAGGCTTATCGGCGGCAGCTTATAGTTTTGAGCGGGATTTTTAAAATTTAAAACTTTATTCTCGGCGAGACGGGCGGTCTGGGTTTGATCCGCGCTCATTTTGGCGGTTAAAATTTTATCTGCGCTATCCGCGCGGCTGCTTGGAATTTTATCTACGCTTTGGATTGAAATTTTATCCGCGCTCCGCATGCAGTTATTTGAAATTTCGTCCGCGTTATCCGCACGGTTATTTAAAATTTTATCCGTGCCTGCGTTCTTGCTCGCGCTCGCGTCGGTAGTCGAAATTTCATCCGTGCCGGCGGCTGGGTCTGCATTTAAAATTTCATTCCCGCGCGTGCTTACGTCGGTCGCTAAAATTTTACTCGCATCTGCGCCTTTGCTAGCGCTTAAAATTTTATCCCCGCCTGTGGACACGGCCGAAATTTTACCCGCGCCTGTAGTCGCATCTGAAATTTTATCGGTAGCCGAAATTTTACCCGTAGCATCGCCCAAAATTTTGTCTTCAGTCGAAATTCTGCTTGTGCCTGCGTTCGTAGCCAAAATTTTATCGGCGGCTGAAATTTTATCCGCCCCCGCGCTCTTGTCGGCAGTCGTACCGTCGCCTGCGCCTAAAATTTCATCGCGCTTCTGGGCGGAGTTTTGAAGTTCCATTAGTTCCGCTCCGCTTAGAATTTCATAAAACGCGCTCTTTGCGCTGCGCCCATCGGACACAATCCCCATTTTTAGACGGTTTGCGGGGTTACGAGCGATCGGGCGCTCGATCACGCAGGGCTCTTTCAGCGGCAGGTCGATGAGCGCGAGGTATATCCGCCCCATGCTCTTATTGCTTAGCTGCGCCGAGAGCGCGGCGTGCACGGCGTTGTTTTTGGCGACGAGCAGGGCACCGCTGGTGAGTTTATCCAGGCGGTGCACGATGCCCGCGCGAAGCTCGCCGCCGAGCGTGGAAAGCAGATAGCCGCGAGACTTGAGCCAGTCCACGAGAGTGGGCTCTTTGACGCTTGCGGCGGGGTGGACGGTAAGACCTGCGGGCTTATTTACCACGAGCAGATCATCGTCCTCGTATAAAATTTCAACGTCGAAGTTTAGCCTCTCTGCGCTCATTTGCTGCGGCGCGGGCGCGGGGTAGTCGATGTGCACGAGCTCGCCCGCAGATAGCTTGTAGCCGGGCTTAGTTTGCACGGCTCCGTTCACTCTGACTGCCGCGGATTTGATTAAGCTTGATATTTGATTGCGCGAAATTCCAAGCTGCGAGCTTAAAAAAACGTCGAGTCTTTCGCTGCATTGTGCTATTAGATTATCCAAATTTATACCTTTTTTGGCTATTCTTACGTCAAAATTTTAATTAGGATTAAGCGTTGTTTAAAATTGACAAAAAGATTTTAGCATATTTTGATTTCATTCAACCTTTTTTGATCGTGCCGATAGTGGTTTTTTCATACGTTTTAATAAGCGAGGCAAACGACGTGCTGTCCTCAAAACAGGTCGTTTATTTCGGCGTAGGATTTGCCGTTTTTACTCTATTTTTTCTCTTTCCGATACGCAAATTTTTATATCTGATCCCGATATTTTATTGGACAAATATCATATTGCTGCTCAGCGTCGATTTTTTCGGCGTTAGCAAGCTAGGAGCGAGGCGCTGGCTGGAGATCCCTTTCGTGCATTTTACGCTGCAGCCCAGCGAGGTGATGAAGCCCGCGTTTATCCTGATGCTGATGTATCTGATACACAAAAATCCGCCGCCGAAAAACGGCTACGGGCTGAAGGATTTTTTGCGCCTTAGCTTCTACATACTTCTGCCTTTCGTTCTGATCGCAAAAGAGCCCGATCTAGGCACCGCCGCGATACTTTTTTTGACGGGATTTGCTATTCTTTTTATCATCGGCGTGGATAAAAAAATTTGGCTTACGCTGATCATCGTTTTTGTGGCTAGCTCGCCGATTTTGTACGAAAACATGCACGATTATCAAAAAAAGCGCATCGCCGATTTCATCAGCGAGGAGCCCACTTACCAGGTTAAGCAGGCGATCATCGCTATCGGAAACGGCGGCATCTACGGCAAGGATAAGGATGAAGCGACGCAGACGCACTTTAAATTCTTGCCGATTGCGACGAGCGATTTTATCTTCGCTTATACGATCGAGCGCTTCGGCTTCGTGGGAGCTGCCGCGCTGATCGCGCTGTATGCGCTGCTGATACTGCATCTGCTGAGCCTAAACTACAACTTCAAAAACGATTATCTGATACGGGTCTTTACGAGCGCGCTTGCCTCGCTCATCTTCATTTACGCGGGCGTCAATATCTCGATGGTGGTGGGCTTCGCGCCTGTGGTGGGCGTGCCGCTGCCGTTTTTCAGCTACGGCGGCAGCAGCTTCATCACCTTTATGATCCTCTTTGGAATTTTACAAAATTTGCTGACGTTTAGGATGAAGGATAACTACAAGACCTATAAGATCAGGATGTAAATTTAGCCCGCACGGATAAATTTTGAAATTCTACAAAATCGTGCGAGGTTTATTTTGAGCTTCTGGCGGTGAAATTTGAAGTATGCGCTAAATTTAAGCTCGCTACAAAATCACGCCGATACCGAGCGTAAAAACCACCGCGAAAAGGGCGTATGTAAAGGCGAATTCCAAAGTTTGCGAATTAAAAAATCCGTAGTACAAAACGCTCGTGAAAAATCCGCCCACGAAAGCCACGGCAAAGATCCCGATCCGCGCTGCGACGGGCCTTGCGCCGCAAAATTTGTATAGATAAAAAACCCCGCAGAAGCTGATCGCAAACCAGATCATCGCAGGCACCGGCCCGCTTAGGCCTATCATGCCGAAGAGATTGGCTAAATTTAAAAGCAGCAAAAATATCACCGCAAGCGCGATCAGCGCGGATTTGATCATCTATCGCGCCTTGCGCCATCCGCGGAATTTTCGTTCGAGCCTAGCTTGGAATTTTCGCCGCCCTGATTGAAATTTTGCGCGGAATTTTCATCCGCGTTGCCTTCCCCCGCGCTACCG
>CAUUQJ010000026.1:0-9370 GCA_963547085.1 uncultured Campylobacter sp.
CAAGCCCCGGCGCTACGAGCTGCTTAGGCAACGCACTTCGCGACGCAAAAAGTGCTTGCGAATATTTGGGAGCGAGCTTTGATGATGCAAAATTTGATGCGGAAATGATGCAATAAAGAGGAATTTTTAAATTTCGCTCGGGCAAGAATTTTGAAATTTTACTTCGGCGAGGACTTTAAAATTTTGCTCGCGCTTTACGTATATAGGAGATTTTAAAAAATTTCATTCAAACGCAGATTTTTAGAATTTAACCTGCACCGCAAGCTATGAAATTTTAAAATTTCGCCATGCCGTAGAATTCTGAAATTCTCTCGAGCCATAAAATTTTAAAATTCCTTCGTCTAACGAATTTTAAAATTTAGAAATTTCAAAATTTTGCGCAAAATTTCGCCTAATGCGGCGATAAATTTTAAATTTAAAGGAGAAAAGATGCTTAAAAAAACCAAAATTTTAGCGACCATCGGACCTGCCAGCGACAGCGAAGAGATGATGAGCGCGATGGTAAAGGCGGGCTGCAACGCCTTTAGGATGAACTTCAGCCACGGCACGCACGAGTATCACGAGGCAAATTTAAACAAAATCCGCGCCGTAGAAAAGAGCCTGGGCGTGCGCATAGGCGTATTTCAGGACATCAGCGGTCCAAAGATCCGCGTCGGCAAACTCGAGGAAAATTTTAAACTAAAAACGGGCGATAAAATCACCTTCCTTCCTCGCGAAATCATCGGCAAAAAGACCGCTGATGGCGAATACGAGCTGTGTATCAACCACCCAGAAATTTTGCCGCTGATGAAGGTGGGCGAGTTCATCTACCTCTACGACGGCTCGATCCGCGCCAAGGTAGTCGCGGTAAGCGAGCAAGGTGTGCAAGCGGTGCTCGAAAACGACGGCTTTTTAAGCTCGAATAAGGGGGTGAACTTCCCAAACACCCGCCTAAATATCGACGTCATCACGCAAAAGGACCTCGCAGATCTGCGCTGGGGCGCGGCGCACGGCGTAAATTTCGTAGGCATCTCCTTCGTGCAGTCGCAAAACGACATCCTGCGCGTGCGCGAAATTTTAAACTCGCTGAGCTCAAAAGCTAAAATTTACGCCAAGATCGAGAAATTCGACGCGGTCGAAAATATAGAGCAGATCATCGAGGCAAGCGACGGCATAATGGTCGCGCGCGGAGATCTGGGCATCGAGATGCCGTTTTATGAGATCCCGCGTATCCAAAAGCGCATCATCGCGTTAGCCAACGCCCGCTCAAAGCCTGTCATAACCGCCACGCAGATGATGCTTAGCATGACCGAGCACGAGCGCGCCACCAGAGCCGAGATCAGCGACGTCGCAAACGCCGTACTCGACGGCACCGACGCCGTGATGCTAAGCGAGGAGAGCGCCATCGGCAAAAACCCCGCAGCCGTGGTCGCCGCGATGAGCGAGACGATCCGCGAGACCGAAAAGATCTATCCTTACGATAAATTTAACGATTACGACTTCTACGACGAGACCGATATGATCACTTCAAGCACCGCAGCGCTTGCCGCAAGGCTGGGTGCGGGCGCGATACTTTCGATCACAGGCTCGGGGCGCTCGGCGATCAAACTCGCACGCAACCGCGCTAAAATCGACATCATCGCAATCGCGCACGACGAGCAGACCGCGCACGCGCTAAGTCTCGTGTGGGGCGTAAATCCAGCGATGGTCAGGGAAAAAACGAGCATCAATTCGCTGCTCGCACGTATCATAAGCGAGGCTCTGCAGCGCAGGCTCATCGAAGAAGGCGGCACCTACGTGATGACGGCGGGCTTTCAAAGCGGACATCCAGGCAGCACCGACTACATCCGCATCATCAAAAAAGATCAGATCGATTTCTACCGCGACGCGGCAAAAACGGGCTTTAGCGGTAAAATTTAAAAAATCAAAATGTCAAAGTCCATTAAAATCAAAGAATCGCGGTTAAATTTAACCCTTGCTACGAACTAACGCCAAAAGAGGCGCGAGAGCTCGTCAGCATCGGTATCACCGGGCGCGGCAAGATATATTTTTTATGCGAAGATGCGGGCGAATACGTCATAAAATTTATGCAAGACGGGCGGCTGCGCGAGATAAAAACCGACGCGGACGAAAACGGCTACCGCTTCGCCGTGCCTGTGGATTTTCCAAACCGTTGGGCGCTGCTAAACGCTCGCTCGCGCTATGATGAGAAGCTAAAACGCAGCGAGGAAAATTTAAAATTTATCGATGAGCTGGGCGCCCGGACGGGCAAAATTTGCGTGGGCGACGGCATAGCAAAGATCATAGCACAAGGCGGGCGGCTCTACGTTTCATATTTTGGCGACGGGCTCTTCGGCAACTTCGGCGGAGACGAGTATGAACTCGCCGTTTGGAACGAGGCGGGCGAAAAGCTCTATGGATTTGACCTCAGTCGGATTCACGACTGCTACGCGATAAATCTATTTGGCGGCGCGTGCTACGCGCACTATTGCAGTAGCTTTGATTTCGTGCGTATCAAGGACGGACAAGCCACGGCGTATACTCCAAAAATCATTTCTTATAAATCGGGCTCCGCGGCTATTGAAATGTGCGAGCTAGAATTTTCAAAGAGCGATTATATTTTTACGAGCCGCGACTTCGCGCTGGATGAGCGAAGCGTGCTGTTTTATCGGGCCGATAACGACGACGACGAGCTGTTTTTGTTTAAATTTAAAGGCGAAACGCTAGAATTCAACAGAAAAATCAGCCTAAATTTTCTCGGCGCAGACGGCTCGAAAAATAACAAAAATGAGGGCTGCGGCTCGTACGGGAACGGCGAATATTTAGCTCTTTTAAAAGGTGCCAAAATTTATAAAATTTGCGTGAGCGAGCTAAATTGAAATGTAAATTTAGCAGCTAACGGCGCCTAAATTTAGCCGCCCAAAGCGTCGGGCTAAAGCCTGATCAAAAGAAAATAGAGCCGCCGCAAAAATTAAAATTCCGCAAAAATATATTCTTAAAATCAAGCTAGCGCTCTTAAATTTAAGGGTATAATTACGAAGCAAATTTACAAAATTTAACCGAAGGAGAGACCATGAAAAAATTTCGCTCACTGCTGCTTTGTGCGACGGTGGCTGCGACTTTGAGCGCCCAGGGCGAGGACAAGGTGGAAAAAATCACTTCGATCGACATCTATGTTTCGCCGTTTTATTCGGCTAAAGAGGGTAAGCCCGAATACGTGCACGTTTACGAGCCGATCGACGATCTGTTGATGAAAAACGATGTGGCGAGCCTAAAAAAGGCGATCAAAATCATCGAAGACGCCCCGGATATGGTCGCTCCGACCACGCTGATGACGATCGCGGCGCGCGCTTATGATCTGGGGCTTAAGGACGACGCGGTATTTTGGTTCTACGCGGGCAAAAATCGATTCCTAACCTTCGCTCGCGTCATCGACATCAAGGACGAGATGTTTCGCCAGACCGAGTCCGCGAACGCGGCGTTTTTACAGCTCGTCGGCAACGTGGTAAATCCATACGCATTCTGCGATCTCGCTAAACAGCGCGATGCGGCGGCACGCGCCAGGGACTGGGTCAAGGCACACCCGTATAAAGCGATATTTGATGATAAATTTCCGTCTCGCTTCGCAGATCGCGCCGCCGCGCTCAAGGCAGCCGAGGACAAAATGGACGCCGCGCTACTTAGGCAGGATGAGTTTTTCGCAGACCCCGCTAAAAAGGCAGACTTTCTAGCCAAGCGCAAAGCAAATAACGCGGATAAGCGCTTCTGCGATTAGTATCGCCTAATCAGCGGCACTTTTGAAAAATCGGCATTATTTGAAATTTTGAGTTGCCAAAAATTTAGTATTGCATTTTTATCTCCTAAAGAAAATCTGCGCGTGAATTTAAAATTTTATGACGTAGAATTTTATCACTAACGGCACGCAGTGAAACTTTGATATAAATCAGCTCTAGATCTGTTTAAAATTTAGCAGAAGCTCGCACGCAATTCTATTTCGCATAAATTCTATCGACAACTAACACAAAATCAGATCTAAATATTGCTAAAATTCCAGCAATTTGGCGACGTAAAATTCCACCGCTACCGCCTAAAAATCGAAGTTTTTTAAATTTAGCCGCGCGGCGAAATTTTATCCGTTTTTATATACGAACATTATATAATTATCAAAATTTTTTCCAAGGAGAGAGGATGAAAAAGCTCGCTACGATACTTGCGCTGCTCTGTGCGGCGGCGTTTGCCAAGGAGTATGAGTATATGGTGCAAAGCATGAGCTACAGCTCGCTCGGAGGGCGCAAGGAGAGCACGCATCTAAGCTACGACGCGGCGGCGCGCAAACTGGAGCAGATAAGAGATACGAACTCCTCGGACGGCCTAGGCTCTAGCTACAAAGAGATCAGCTACTTTGACGAAAAGGGGGATATGGTTAAATTTGAAGTATTTAACCTCGATCTTAAAAGCGGCAAGTGGAAAAAAATAGAAGACTACACGGAGAGCGTCAAAGACGGCATCACGACGCGCGAGAGCAATTCGGTAGCAGATGACGGCACGCGCAATGCTAGCAAAACCGTCTCCAGCTGCGACGGCAACGCGACGCAGGACGTGCGATATAAGTTTGTAAAGGGCAAATGGCAGAAAGATAGCATGAACAGATCCGTAAAAAACGCGTGGGATAAGGAGGAGCTTACGATAAGCTTCAAATGGGACGGCAAGAACTGGCAACCCAAAGATAAGACCGAAATTTTCTACGACGCCGTAGGAGAGATGAGCGGATACGCGAGCTACGAGTTTGTAAACGGCGCGTGGCAAAACAGCGAGCGAGAGATGCTTAACGGCGATCGAAACGGCAGCTACGAGCAGATCCGCAGCACTTTCCAGAACGGCGCGTGGCAAAACGCGACGATGAGCAAGCACGAGCTTGATGCCGCGAAAGGCGAGGGGATCGTTACGAGCTTCATCTGGAACGACGAGAAGGGCGTGTGGGAGAATATGAGCAAACAGACCGTTATCAAGAAGGGGGCGGATCTTAATATGACCTCTTATCTGTGGGACGAGCGACTTAAAGATTGGGTCAAAAGCTACTCAAACGGCGAAATTTACGATAAATCGGACGAGCGACTACTAGAGCAAAGCTACGAATCAAATTCCAGTAGCGGCAAATACGTCTATAGCTACGACGAGCACGGCAGCAATACCGCGATGGATATCTACAAGCTTGATGCGAGCGGCAAATGGGTGCAAACGGGGCGCTCGGAGGCTACTTACGATACCCAAATCCCATCAGACAGCGTGGGGCACGGCGCCGCGCTGATGATGTTTGAGATGCCTAGTATCTACGCGATAACGAGCTTTAAGGAATTTAAGCTTAAAGACGGCAAGTCCGAGCTCATAACGGAGCAGACGTGGAAATATAAAAAGATAAAGTAGCGTTTGAAGATGCGTCGGTAAAATTTCGCAGCTAAATTTTACCTGCGCGGCCTTACGCGAGCGCTGCGATTAAATTTTATCGTCGCGGCGTTATACGCATGCTGCGGTTAAATTTAGCAGATGCGACGACGCGTTTAAATTTAACAGGCGCGGCGTCGCGCGAACTATGCGATTAAATTTAGCTAGCGCGGGAGTATTCATGCGCCGCGTAAATTTTAAAATTTAGTCTTATGCCGCGGCAAGTCCGTACGCAGCGACAGCAAAAGAAAGGGTTGAAAAATGGTTTTACTTAAAGCGACAAGAACGGCTATTTCGGCTTTAATTTCGGCAAGTATCTGTTTTACCGCCGTAGAGGCGCAAGATCACGGCGCGGCGAGCGGACAAAAACAGACGATAGGGGGTGGCGGGAGAGATGATCAAACGCCCGCAGGCGAACAAAGCAACGAAATAAGCGCAACAAAGCACGCAGACGAGCAAGGCGGGAAGGCGCAAAATTTTAAAAATCAAAAAGCGCTATTTTCGCAGTTGCTCGTGCCTACACAAACAAAAATCAAAGGAGCCCGTCTATCTATACGATGAAATTTCGCAAGAGCAGGCCGAAAAATCGGCAACCTATTTCATCGGCTATTTCAAAGAGGGCAAACTAAGCCGTTATGAAAAAATTTACGAAGGCGAAAGAGCTTTTTCGAGTGAGGATATAAAGCGATAAACGCAATTTAAAATTTAAATAAAGGAGCGGTCATGAGAGGTGTTTTTAAAATTTCACCCGAGGATGCGGCAGATTTTTCGGCGCTAAATTTAAAGGCGCGAGCGATTATTTCAGCAGGCGTCTTTAGGGTGCGGGCGGCGGTAAATTTGAGGGCGCGGACGGCAGTTTTAGCAGGCTCTATTTTAGCGGCGACATTAACGCTTGCGGTGCCTGTGAGCGCGGCCGAGACGGGCGAGACGCATGAAACGGCATCAAATTTCAAAGCGCGAACGGATAAAATTTGCCTGCAAAAGACGAGCTACAAAACAGAGGGCGGCGCCGTGCCGCGCTACGAATATGAAGTGAGCCAAAACTACGACGCCAAAACCCGCCGCCTAGAAAAAATCTACAGAAAAAGCAGCGAAGAGGGAGCGTCCGTATCGAAAAGCTTTAGCAAATTTGACGAAAGCGGCGAGCGCGAGATCGAAAATGTCGAATACGACTGGGACGCAAATACAAACAAATTTCGCGAAACGGCGGTAAGCAAGCAGGAGATCGCAAAGGACGGCTCGAAAATTTATTTTAGTCTGCAAAAGGACGGCAAGCCATACGAGGGTGAAAAAGCCGTCGAAAAGCGCGAGGGCAAAACGGAAATTTTGCAAAATTTCACGCTAAAAAAGGGCAGATGGACGCCGACGCACCTTACAAAAAGGATTGTCGATGAAAACGACAGAAACAATTTCGTAGCGACCTATGAATGGAACGCCAAAGCGAAAAAATGGGTGCCGTACGAAAAATCGATATACCATTACAACGGCGATGTTTACGCGGGCTCCGAAGGCTACGCATGGCGCGGCAAATGGGTACCGCTTACAAAACATACCGTCTTTACGGCAGCGGACGGGACGCGCAGCGAGATAAATTTTGCGTGGCGCGACGGCACATGGCAGCGCGACGAAAAGGCCTTATACAAGATCGAGCCTAAGCATAGGCGCTTTAGCGAGCTAAGATTGCGCTGGGATGCCGCAAAAAACGAGTGGAGGGAGTACTACAAAAACGTGCACGAGGAGACCGAGGAAGGCAGGCTGCTACGCGAGCAAACCGTGCTCTGGCGCGAGGAGCTGCGGCGCTGGGAGGTCGTGTTTGAAAACGAGTTTAGCTACGACGCGCGCGGCAATGTGATAAAAAATCGCGCGGCTTCCGATGGCAAGCATTACGAGTATATCTACGACTACGACGAAGCGGGCAACAACATCTCAATCACCCTGCGCGAGCCTGATGAGAGCGGCAAATGGCACGAGACGCAAAGGACGCAAAACGTCTTTGAGCGAGACATTTTAGCGCACGACGTCCTGGATCGCGGCTTCATCGGCGACTACATAGCCGCGGGCGAAAACGCGATCAAAAGCAGCAAGCAGTATTTTCTAAAGGACGGTGAGTTTAAGCTAAACGAAACTCGCGAGTGGTTTTACGGAAAATGCGGGCCGTCTCGCGAGTGAGCCCTATATCGTTCAAATTTCGCGCATTTTTTAAAAACGGCGAAAAGATCGGCTTTACGCTAACCAAGCAAGAGGGCAAGAAGCTACCCGTAATGCTGGGCGACGTATATAAGGCCGATGACGGCGCGTTTACGGTCGGGGACTAAATGCCGGAGGGCGCGAGTGAAGCGGCAACGAGAAGCTGCAAGTCAAGCCTAGTTAAAATTTACGAATTTAAAGAAGGCGGTATCTGCGCGGGTTTTGACGGAAACTAGATTTGAGTTTTGTCGGCTGAAAGTAAGCGCGTCTTTGCGTAGGCGAAGTGGTTTGCGCGTTTTGCAAGGTACTCGCCGCTAAATTTCGCTTTTATTAAAAATTTATAAAAGCCTTACACTAAATTTAATGAGCCAAAATAAAATTCGGCAGCGATTTTCTAACAGAAGATCAAAAATAAAAAGCCGAATTTGGGAGGCTAAAGATGTTTAAAAAGATATTGTTTCTAGCCGTTTCTTCGTTATTTGCATTTGGTGCTGAGACACAAGCGGGCGAGATAAAAGCAAGCGACTCGCCCTTTGGTTACGCTAGCATTGGTGCAGAGCAAAATTTTGGCGGATATGCCGGCAAAGAGAGTAAAGAAGTCGTCGTAAAAGATAGGCAAGAGCTCGTAAAATACGCTCAAATGGGTGGTTACGTCATCTATGTGGATGGGCTCATAGACCTTAGCGAAGGCAAGATCCCACAAAATGGCAATAGCGATGGGCTGGATAAATTTATAAGTGAGATTAGCGGTGGTGAGTTTAGCTCTTATGCCAAATTTATGCAGGCTTACGGCGTTTCATGCCGTGCAAATTTAGACGGTTCGCAAGATCCAAAGTTAGCAGTGCTTCGCAAAAATTTAGCCAACGAGTACAAAAAGCTCATCGTAGTGCCGGTAGCTAGCAACACCACAATAATCGGCTTAGGCGAAAACTCAGGAATAAAAGGCGGCTCACTTTTGTTAAAAAATGTCCAAAATATCGCGATCCGCAATATGAAGATCGAAGATGCTTTTGATCCATTTCCAGATATACAAAAAAATGACGGCTTTAATGCGCAATATGATGGCGTCAGCATAGAGTCAAGCAAAAACATCTGGGTAGATCACTGCCATTTTAAGGATACGGTCGAGCTTGGTCATGTGCATTTAGCAGGTGGAGAGCTTATCAAATGGCAGACTTACGACGGACTATGCGACATCAAGGGAGACAGTGCGGCTATCACGATCTCGCACAACATCTTTGAAAACCATGACAAAACGATGTTAATTGGCTCAAGAGACTCTGACGGCAGCAGCGAAACAAGGACTATAACGGTCGCTCATAACGTTTTTGACAACTGCGCGCAACGCTTACCTATGGCACGCAATGCAAAGGTGCACGTCTATAACAACTTTTATGACTCAAAAGATGGCTTCTATGACCAAAAATACGCCATTGGCGTGCGTTTTGGCTCGCTAATATACGCTCAAAACAACTACTTTGCAAAAGGTGTTAAGATAAGCTATAAATGTAACAAAGGCGCAATTTTTGAAAGCGGCAACATAGACCTTTCTAAAAAAGGTAGCGTTTGTGAAAAGCTAACTAAGCCGCCATTTGAGCCACCATATAAATTTGAACTTATCCAAGCCTCAAACGTCCAAAACGAGGCAAATAAAAACGCAGGCACAGGCAAACTAGCCGTTGCTAAATAATTAAAAAGAGAAAAGGGAAATTTCGCCGAGTTTTTAAAATTTACGGCGGCGTTAAAAGCGTAAAATTTAAGC
>CAUUQJ010000027.1:0-9370 GCA_963547085.1 uncultured Campylobacter sp.
GCACGCGCAGATTTCGACGCTTTTTATCGGCGGAGGCACGCCAAGCGCCGTGGATGCAGGGCTTTACGACGAAATTTTTGCGCTGCTCGCGCCGCATTTTACCGCTAAAGCCGAAATCAGCTCGGAAGCTAATCCGAACTCCGCTAGCCCTGCTTGGCTTAGGGCGATGCGCGAGCTCGGCGTAAATCGCATCAGCTTCGGCGCGCAGAGCTTCAACGATGCCAAGTTAAAATTCCTCGGTCGCGCGCACAGTACGGCGCAGATTTTTCTCGCGGTGCAAAATGCCAAAGCAGCGGGATTTGATAATATAAGCTTAGATCTAATCTATGCGAGCAAATTTGACGATAAAAGGAATTTAAAATTTGAAATGGCCGAGTTTGCGCGCTGCGAAGTGCCGCATCTAAGCGCCTATGCGCTAAGCCTTGAGGAAAACACGCCGTTTTTTGGGCGCGAAAGCTTTAAAAAGGAAAGCGCGGCTCTAGCTAAATTTCTCTTTGCTTTGGCAGCTGATAGCGGCTTTAGCCAGTATGAAATTTCAAATTTTGCCGCGCGCGGACTGCGCTGTAAGCACAATCTCGCCTACTGGCGCGGCGAGGATTACGCGGGATTCGGGGCATTTGCGGTCGGAACTAGCGGACAGGTGCGCCTTAGCTCGCCTACAAATTTACAAAGCTATATCGCGGACCCGCTGCAAAAACAGCGCGAAGCTCTAAGCGCGCAGGATAAAAAGCTTGAGCGCATATTTCTCGGGCTGCGCTGCGTTTTGGGTGTGGAAGCGCAAATTTTAGACGCCTCGGAGCTAAGCAACGCGCAGCTGCTCGTGCGCGAAAAAAAGCTAAAATTTACCGAGGGCAAATTTTATAATCCCAACTTTTTGCTTGCCGACGAGATCGCGCTTTTTATCACGCAAGAAAGCCACTGCAGGCGCTAAATTTAAGATTAATGAAATTTTAGTTACAATACGCCACTTTTTACGTTAGGAAATTTTATGTTTGGTATCAGTATGCCTGAAATTACGGTCATTTTAATCATCGCGATAATCGTGCTGGGGCCCGAAAAGCTCCCGAAAGTGCTGGTCGAGCTCGCGAAATACTTCAAAGTCATCAAAAAAACCATCAACGACGCAAAATCGAGCTTCGATCAAGAGCTTCGCATCGCCGAGCTCAAAGAGGACGCCAAAAAATATAAAGAAAGCATCACGCAAGCAAGCGAAGGCGTACGCAAAAAGCTCACGTTTGAGGAGCTCGACGAGATAAAAGGCGGCATAGACTCGGTCAAAGAGACGCTAAATACTGGGCTAAAAAATATAGAAGGCTCCGTAAAAGATACGCTAAATTCCGCGGAAGTCTCGGCGCAAAAACAGAGCGAGACGGCAAATTTAAAAGCAAATTCAAGCGGCGAAAATAAAGGCGAAAATTCCATACCGAGCGCGGGCAGTACAGAAAATTCCGCACAAAATACGAATGCGAGCGGCGAAGCGAAAAGCGCCGCGCAAAATGCGAACGCAAATTTAAACGGTGATGCGCAAAATTCTATGCAAAATTCCGCGCAAAATAACGACACGCAAAAATCACAATGAGAGAGAAATTTAATGTTTGAAGAGCTAAAACCCCATCTAGCCGAGCTTCGCAAGCGCCTGGTGATCTCCGTGCTTTCCGTCATCGTTCTTTTCGTCGCGTGCTTCGGCTTTTGGGAGCAGATCCTAGGTCTCATGACGCGCCCGCTAGTGCGCGTGCTTCCCAAGGGCAGCGAGATCATCTTTACCCAGCTCGGCGAGACCTTTTTTACCGCGATGAAGGTATCGTTTTTCGCCTCGCTGCTTCTAGCGATGCCGATAATTTTCTGGCAGGCGTGGCTTTTCATAGCACCCGGGCTTTACGACAATGAGAAAAAATACGTTATCCCCTTCGTTAGCGGCGCAAGCGTTATGTTCTTTTTGGGCGCGGCGTTTTGCTATTTTTTCGTAATCCCCGTCGCGTTTAATTTCTTAATAAATTTCGGCGCGGAGCAATTTACCGCGATGCCTAAGATCGGCGAATACGTGGGATTTTTTACTAAGCTCGTAGTCGCCTTCGGCATTAGCTTCGAGCTTCCGGTGGTGACCTTTTTTCTCGCCAAGATCGGGCTTGTGACGAACAAAAGCTTAAGCGATTTTTTTCGCTACGCAATCGTCATTATTTTCATCTTTGCAGCGGTGATGACGCCGCCGGACGTGCTTAGTCAGTTTATGCTCGCAACTCCGCTAATTGCGCTTTATCTGCTTTCGATCTTCATCGCCAAAATGATAAATCCGTATAAGCAGGAAGATGACGAAAGCGAAAATTCCACGGACGTAGCGCAGGCGTGAGATGGCGGATCTAAATTTAGTTGGCAGCTACGATTACGAGCTTCCTGGCGAGCTCATCGCAAGCGCTCCCGTCATGCCCAAACAAAGCGCGCGACTGCTGATATACGACCGCGCCAAAGAGCAGATCACTCACGCGCACTTCGGCGATCTGGCGGATGTCCTGCCGCCCTGCGATATTATTTTTAACGACACGCGAGTAATTAAGGCGCGCCTATTCGGTCACAAAAATAGCGGCGGCAAGATCGAGCTTCTGCTAAACTCGCCGCTTGAGGGCAATAAATTTAGTGCCTATATTCGCGGCAGCGTCAAAGTAGGCAGCGAATTAAAATTTCAAAGCGGTCTTAATGCGCGCGTTTGCGAGCTGATGGAAGGCGGGCTTCGCATCGTGCAGTTTGAGCGCGGCGGCGAAGCTTTAAACACCCATGATGTTTTTGAAATTTGCGAACGTATCGGCCACGTGCCGCTGCCGCCGTATATTAAGCGCGCCGATACCAAGCAGGACGAGAGCTGGTATCAAAGCATCTTCGCGCGCGAGCAAGGCGCCGTCGCCGCACCCACCGCGAGCCTTCATTTTAACGATGCGATGCTAAACGATCTGCGCAAAAACCACGAAATTTATTTTATCACGCTACACGTAGGCGCGGGCACCTTTAAGCCCGTGGAAGTAGCGGATCTGCGCGATCACAAGATGCACGGCGAGCTCTACTCTATCCCGCCGCAGACCGCGCAAATTCTAAAAAGCGAGCGAAAAATTTTAGGCGTGGGTACGACCGTTACGAGAACGATTGAAAATTTTGCACGCAACGGACAGAGTAGTGGGATCTGCGAGCTGTTTTTGCACCCGGGCAACCCACCGATAAGACAGAATTTTTTGCTTACAAACTTTCACTTGCCCAAATCCACGCTGATAATGCTCGTAGCGAGCTTCATCGGTCTTGAGCGCACGCTTGAGCTCTACCGCATCGCAGTGGAGCAAAGATACCGCTTCTACTCCTATGGCGACGGGATGCTTGTGCTATGAAAGCCGTGATTTTAGGCGCGCTAGCAATATTGGCTGCGACGGCAGGCTTTGTGGCAAGAAAACTTTTTGCTAAAAAGCCCGCCGTAAGCGGCAAAATTTTCTCCGCTGCGCCTAAAGCCAAAGAAAGCGATTCCGTCATGCCTAGACGCGAGGATATCGCGCAGATCGATATTTTAAAAATTTTAAAATTCCAAAGCGAAATTTTATTTGAGGAGTGCACGAAATACGACAGCACGCTCTATCTTAGCTTCCCACCGCAGCTGCCGCGTATTTACGGCGGCGAGGTACTAAATCTCACTAGCGCAGTCTTTGACGCGTGCGAGTTTTTCCTGCAAAATATCGCTGAACCAATCCGCGTAAGCGTGGAATTTAGCAGTAAGGAACTTAGAGCGAATATGAGCTCTATCAAGCTCGATGTTCGCGTAGGCATCGATCGCGAGCTAAAGGATCCGCGTACCTATGCGCTTAAAAGTGTACTAGAAAGCGCTGCTAGCACGGATGATGAGTATCTTACTTCGGCACAGACCCATTTGCGTGCACTCGGTTCGCATCCGAGTATTGGAGCCGACGGGCGCGGAACCTTTATCAAAATGGATGCGGTACTTAGCTGCTTCGCGCAGCAAAGTTTTAGCGCCAAAAAATACGACTACAACGTCATAATCACGCATAAAAACCGCGCGATCTTTGAGGAGCTGAGAGATTTTTTGAGCGGGCTTGGCTGCGACGTGATGCCAAACTCCAACTGGGAGAGCGCGAAGAGGCACCTAAACGACTTCATCTACGTAGCCGACATCGTCATCCTCGACGCCGAGATCCTGCGCGCAAATATAAGCGAAATAAACTACCTCAACGCGCTGGAAAAAGATGGGGTATTTTTCATATTTTTACTTAAAAACAAACACTCGCTCAAGGTGCTGGAGGGGCTAAGCTTTAAATTTTTCAAGCTCGAGATGCCATATTTCTACGACGAGTTTTACGCCACGCTCGATATCATCGAAAAGATCAAAAACGATGAGAACTTCTTGGGGCTGTAGCGAACGGGTAACGACAAATTTAAAACCGAAGAGATTGAAGTGATATATTTTGACTTAGATTGGATCAAGGGCAATATAAAAGATAGCGAATATGCCTCAAGAGAGCGGCGATACGAGGCGTATTTAGCAGGGCTGCATAAAAATATGCATACGCTAGAAAGAATTTTTGCAGGCATAAGCTTCAACGATGCGCTATTGCTACCCAAAAAGCAAATTAATGAAAAGTTGCATTTGAAATTTTACATCGGAGATTTGCAAAATGGATATTATGAACTAAAATGCGTTATGAGCTCAGATCAAATATGCGGCGCGGCAGCAGGCGAAATAATAACGAGCGAGATATTTTACGAAAATGGCAATTACCGCTTCTCTTTCATCCTCGCTTGCTTGAAGGAATACGCCGTTAATTTTTCCAGGATAGATAGCCTTAAATTTAACGCGATTTCGCAGAAAAAATATAGCCGCGAGTTTAAGAAATTGAAACTTTCATAGTAAATCCAAACCTCGGTTTTTTACGTATAAAATTTCATCCGCTAAAGATTGCCGCCTCGGTATTTATCTCATTTACAATCCAAAATTAAAAATATTAGCTAGCGAAGTTTTGGGAGGTATGGATTTTGATTTAGGCGCGAGCTTTTTGACAAACGATGCGAGCTTCGGAGGTATAAGAATTTTAGTTTTTCGTGACTTAGAATGTGTCGCGTACTTCAGGTCAAAGCGTAGCGATGTGAGATAAAATTTTGCTCGCTCGAGTGCTGAGGCATTATGCTTTTAGAAAAGACACAAAGTAACGTAAATTTAGCTGTGCCTTGTAGCTGAAATCCATTAAATTTAAGCCAGAATCATTCGGCGACAGTGTCATTCGCCAAACCCTCTAAGGCAAAATCTCTAAATTTAAGTTCTGGACGTCATATGCAAGCAGATTTCCTTCTACCCTTAAAGCATTCAAATCATATTAAAATTTGAGCTTCCAAACGAACCTAAAGAAATTTTGACAATCACTACGTTGCATTTAAAGGCGCGCCCGATAAGAGATATAAAAAAACCAGCAAATTTTAAAATTTAGCCAGGCAAACTTTGCTCGCAATTTAAATTTTATCTTCTGCCCTCTTTTTTAGCCTTGACCGCTTCATAAAGCTCATCAATCGAGGTCGCGGATCAGCCCGAATATTTCTGCGCTGCTTGCATAGTCTTTTTACCCCACTTGCCGTCGATTGCCACGCCGTAGCCGCTAAACATCAAACTACGTTGGATATAATAGACTTCATCTTGCTGCGTCATATTTTGTTGCTTCTGCACTTCGTGCTCAGCATCTTTTGCCTGCTCACTTTTATAAACAGCATCAGCCGCTAAATAGCCCAGAGTCAAACTTACTGCAAGAGACGTAATTGTCATAAATCTATTATTCGTATTGCATATAATAATTACATATAATAACCAGGTCGCGATACAAAATACTATATATCCTACGGCAAAAGCAATCGTGGCATTAAAAGCGCTGAAAATAACCATAGCGGCAGCGATTAAAATCGCTATCGCAAGCCCTTCAAGTGAAGTAGCTGCCGCAATAATGAGACCTAATAAAAAAGTCCATAAGCAACCTTTAAAAATTTAAATAGCGAGACTTTCTGATTATAAATTCAATCGGAGAGTTTTAGAATTTAACCGCCGATTGGGCGATGAAAAATATGCAAGATTATTCGACATGTTTCATAGTCCTATGAAATTCTGGGCTATGATCTCTTGCTAGCGCAAAAGAATATAAAACCAAAATCGTACCGATAGAGATGAGAAAAACATCTTGAATTATAAAACCAGCTCTTATAAGGACACGTATTCCAAAAACAAGACATACCACGCCTATTAAAAATTTCAAGAACCATGCTCTACTATAAGAGATCTCCGCTTGGCACCCACCGCATACGACCGCACCGTATTTGATGTCGTCTTTGCCGCAAAAAGGACATTCCAAATATTCCGCTTGTTCATTCTCTGCCATAATTTCTCCTTTGAAAAAATATGGGTGAAATTATATATATATAAGAGCGAGCTTAAATTTTAAAATTTAGAGTTTAAAATAGGGGGAATTTTAGCGGCTTTGTACCGCTAAAATTTAAAGATTTTCGAATGGATTTACGACCACGTCTTTGCGATCGACGATATAAGGTATAAGGGCTGCTTGGCGCGCGCGCTTGATAGCCTTTTCTACCATCTCTTGGTATTTTTTACTAGTGCCGGTTAAGCGGCGCGGCATAATCTTAAAGCGCTCGCTTAGGCAGTGCTTTAGCAGCGCCGTGTCCTTATAATCGATGAATTCGATCTTTGCCTCCGTAAATTTGCAATACTTCCTAGTATATTTTCTCTTATCTGCCATGATTTTTCCTTAATTAAAATGGGATCGTGTCGTTGCCGTCATCGTATTTATCGGCATCAACGTCGACTTCCGGAATCGTGCTTTCGTAACTCTGCTCTTTTTGTTTAGGCGCGTTGTAATCGTTTTTTGCGCCTCTAGAATTTGAGTTTTGTCTGTTAGCATAGCTATTTCCGCCGCCGTAATTACCGCCGCTATAGTTAGAATTTCCTCCGCCGTAGCCGCCGGAGCTTCCGCCATAATTGCCGCCCTCGTAATTGCCGCCTTGATTATAGCCGCCGCTTCCACCTTGATTGCTTCCTAGCATCTCCATCGTATCTACGCTAATGGAGTGCTTGCTTCGGTTCTGTCCGTTTTGATCTTGCCACTGATCTAGCTTTAAGCGGCCTTCGATCAAAATTTTACTGCCTTTTCGCAAGTATTGGTTTGCGATTTCGGCCGTGCGACCGAAAAAATCTATGTCTATAAAGCACGTTTCTTCGCGTTTCTCGCCGTTTGAGCTATTGTATCTACGTGTGACGGCGATGCCGGTTTTGCCTACGGCGGTGCCCGTTTGCAGATATCTAAGCTCGATATCTCGGGTCAAATTACCTACCAAAACTACTTTATTAAACATATTTTATCCTTTATTCGCCCTCTTTGGCTGCTTCTTCAGGCTCTTTTGGCTCTACCGGCGCTTTTGGCTCGCGCTCTTTTTTCGCAGGGCTTAGTTTGATGCCTTTGCTTAGCTTATCCCAAGCGGAAATTTCACGCTTAGTCTCATATTTGACGGTCAAAAATCTAATGATATCTTCGGTGATGCGCAGATTTCTAACAAGTTCGGAGATCAAGCTCGGCTCGGCTTTAAAATAGATTACGAAATAAACTCCGCGCTCATATTTGTCGATCTTATAGGCCAGCTTTCTAGCGCCCATTTCGATCACGGAAGCGATCTCTCCGCCGTTTTTGGTTATGATTTCTTTGACGAAATCGACTTTTGTTTTAACTTCATCGTCGGTAAGCGTGGGCTTAACGATGAATAAAACCTCGTAGTTTCTCATAAATTCTCCTTATGGATTTTAGCTCGCAAACGGGGTCTGCGGGCAAGGATTTTGCAAAAAATGCGAGGGGATATTACTAAAATTTCACTTAATATTTGCTTTTTGCCCGAGCGAACTTAACAGCATGCGCTGCAACCTCAAAAACGACGCGAGCAAAAGCTCGTCCTTCGCCGCGTTCTTTTCGCTTTTGAGTTCAAATTCCAGATCGTTTAAGTGAGCGAAAATTTTATAAAACGTCCGCGTTGAAAAGCTGGTGGCGTAGCGCTGCATCTGTGCGGCCACGGAAGGTGGCGGCTGATAGCCCAAAACCGCCTTAAAATCAAATCTGCCGTTTATTTTCACGTAAGCATGCAGGCGAAAAATTCTATAAATCAAGCGGTAGAAATAATTTATCAGCTCCATCTCGTTGTATCCGCCGCCCAGAGCCATTTTGTAAAAATCTACGCGAAAATCGCAAAGGCCGAAAATTTTATCGAAAAGCTCGTCGTAGCTTACCTCGCTAAGGCCATAAACCATTAAATTTACGTTTTGCAGGCTAAGCTCAAGCCCCAGACTTGCAAATTTCTCTATCTCGCTCGCGCTTAGGCTCAGGCTTTCGTTGTGGATGGCGTAGATCCTGCTAAGCGCGGCGGTGTTTGCAAAAAGCCCGCACATCTCGCATTTTTGCGCAAGCAGTGCTATGGCTTCATTCACGCCCGAGGGTTTGAAAAACCTCACTTCGTTTCGTTCAAATTCCTTGATAAAATCTGCGCTCACCGAAATTTCGCTATCGTTTAGCTCGTAGATTAGATGGTTATTCGCGTCCGCCTTGCACAGCGCGATGAGCCTTCGCAGCTCCTCCTTTTTGATGAGCGAAGCGGTTTTGATGTGAAGCGTGTTGCTGCCGCCGAAAAGTGAGGGCTCCAAGAAGCTTCGCGCCTGCTCAAAATCATACTCCAAAAAATACAAACTCAAAAAATTTTCCGAGGCGTAAATTTGCTTCAGGCGCTGCGCGTAAAGCTCGTTTGAAAAATCGTCTCCGCCGCGCAAAAGCACGAAATTCGGCACCCTGCCGCTTGCGATAAGCCCGTCAAATTCTTTCCTATACATCAGATCTTCTTTACCACCCTGCCTATGATCACTCCGCTAGCGATGTTTGCGTCCGTAAGCTCGACTAGCACGGGCGTTAAAATGTCGCCGGCGAAATTTGAAACTAAAATTTTAGCTCCCTTTAGCTTGTCGTCTAGCTTTGCGGTGACGGAATTTCCGTTTTCGTCGATGTAGCAGCGGAATTTTTTGCCCAAATTTTCCGCGGCCCAGCGCGCAAATTTTCGGTCCATAAAATCAAACGCAACCTTATCCGCTTCGCGCTCGAGCTCGTTTAGCCTCGCGCACGTAGCGTCGATGTTTAAAAGCAGGTAATTATAAAATTTCTCATCCCCCCTCATCTGCGCCTTTAGCAGGCGGTGCAAAATGAGATCGGAATAGCGCCTGATCGGGCTTGTGAAGTGCGTGTAGTTATCAAATCCGAGCCCGAAATGCCCGCGCGATTCGGATGCGTACTCGGCGCGCTTTTGA
>CAUUQJ010000028.1:0-9254 GCA_963547085.1 uncultured Campylobacter sp.
AAAATCCCTTCGTAAAATTCCACGCATTTTTGCAGATCGTCCGTAACTAGGACGAAGTGATCAATCTCTGTGATTTTCATTTCATCTCCCTGCGCGCTCACAAGTCGCAAAATTTTTACGCCTCGCGGTGCAATCTTGGAATTCTGCCGTGAAATTTTACGACGAAATTCCAAATGCTCGTAGCACAAAATCAAAATTCCACGGCGTAAATTTTACGCGCAGAATTTCACAGCGGTAATTTTAAAATTCTAAAATTTAGCCTAAGTAAAAATGGAGCGCGAGTAGAGCCTGGCTTTAGTAAAATTTAGACCGACGAAATTCCGTCTAGCTAGCGCCGCAAATTCTAATCTCGCGATTTCAAAACTAGCGATTTTAAAATTCTCTTGCCTACCTCGACGCCCGGCTGATCGTAAGTGCTGACGCCCAGTATCGCTCCGGTGGCGCTGGTTAGCAGCTCGAAGTAGTAAAACAGCTCGCCCACGCTCTGTTCGCAAAGCTGCGAAACCTCGATTAGATCGACGCTGATACCCTCATTCAGCACGGCTTGCAGTGTAGCATCGCACTGAAGATTTAGCACCTCATCCAGTCGCATGCCGTTTACGAAGTCGCAGCCCTCAAGGCCTTGCAGACTGATACTAGGCACCGCGTCTGTAGTGCCGTTGCCCGTGAGCTTTAAGAAAGTCACGGTCTTATCCTTTACGCCGTCCATTATGAGCTGAAGGAAGCTGTGCTGATCGCGCGAGCCTACAAGCCCAACAGGAGTAAGCCCCTCGCGGCTAAAGCCGATCTTTTTACCTAAGCTTTCCGCCCAGAGTTGCACGTACCACTCGCCCAATGCGCGCAGCGCGTCGCCATAGCTAAAAAGGACATTGATTTTCGCACTTTTGTGCGTGGCGTAGTGATGGGCTTTTCGTAGAATTTTATTCTCCGCGATTTTAGCGGGATCGCCTGCTAAAATTTCATCCAGATACCGCTCTTTTGCGGCGGCAGCCCCGCGCAGCATCGCGCTTGCATCAAGACCTAGCCCTACCGCGGGCACTAGCCCTACTGCACTTAACACGCTAAAACGACCGCCTACGTTAGCAGGCATATTTATCACGCAGGCGCCGTGCTCGCGCGCGAAGATATCAAGCGGCGAGCCTGGATCGGTGATAAAGATGAAATTTTTTGCTAGCGTCTTTAAATCTGAAATTCCAAAACGCTGCAAAACGACCTTAAAAAGCGAGATTGTCTCGATCGTGCCGCCCGATTTAGAGGATACTATGAAAATCGTGCGAGCGAAATTTAACCCTTCAAGCGCGCGACGCACACTAAGCGCGTCTAAATTATCCAAAATTTCAAAGCGCAAATTCTTTCTTACGCGCGGACGCAGCATCTCATAAAGCGCTCGCACGCCCACGCTGGAGCCGCCGATACCTATAAGTACGACCCCATCGTAGTTTCGTGCGCTAAAAAATTCCTCCGCCTGCGCTATTTCGTCTGCGCCTTGCTGTGGCAGGCGGTAGTAGCCTATCTCGCCGCTTTCGTATTCGGCGCGGATCTTTGCCGCTACCTCTTCTAGCGCGCCCTCTTTTGCCGGTGGGAAAAACAGCTCATTTTTTACCATCGCCGAATTCTCGCTCGTAGAAATATTTGATTGCCTCCACATAGCCTTTTACCGAGCCGCAGTCGAAGCGAGTGCCTTTAAATTTATACGCGATCACCACGCCGTTTTGAGCCTGCTTCAAAAGCGCGTCGGTAATCTGCACCTCGCCGTTTTTACCGGGCGCCGTCTGTTCGATGAGATCGAAAATATTAGGCGTTAGAATGTAGCGCCCGATGATGGCTAAGTTTGATGGAGCCTCGCCAGGCTCGGGCTTTTCGATCATATCCGAGACCATTATTAGATCGTCGCTGATGCTCTTTCCTGCGATGATGCCGTATTTATTTACGTCCTGCGGCGGCACTTCCATCACCGCAACGACGCTGCAGCGATATTTTTCGTAAATTTTAACCATCTGCGCAAGCACGCCTTCGCCGTTTTCGTTCACGCACAGATCGTCTGCGAGCACCACGCCGAAAGGCTCGTCGCGGATTAAAATTTTACCCGTATAAATCGCGTTGCCGAGTCCCTTCATCTGCTCTTGGCGCGTAAAAGAGAAGGTGCAGCGCTTCATAAGCGCTCTGATCTCGTCGAGCAGATACTCTTTGCTGCTGCCTGAAATTTGATCCTCCAGCTCGTAGCTGCGGTCGAAATAATCCTCCAGCGCACGCTTGCCGCGACCCGTGACGAAAGCCATATTGTCCATGCCCGCCTCCAGTGCCTCGTCCACGCCGTAGTGAATGAGCGGTTTGGTAAGGATCGGAAGCATCTCTTTTGGTAGCGATTTGGTCGCGGGCAAAAAGCGCGTGCCGTAGCCCGCCGCGGGAAATAAACAAGTCTGGATCATGAAGCTCCTTTGATCTTTTTTTGAACTTTTATTATAATGCAAAAAAGATAAAATTCCGCAAAGGAAAGCCTTGAAAACGATTGAAAAAGAGATCTGCGCCGCGCAGGAGATCAAAAAATCAAGCTTCATCGCCTATCTAGCGCCGCTAGCGAGCTTTGAGGCGCTGCGTGCGCAGTTGCGGCAGCAGCATCCCAAGGCGCGCCATATCGTCTGGGCGTATCGCGCGCTGAACGAGCCCGGGCAGATCGTAGAAAACTCGAGCGACGACGGCGAGCCCAAATCGACCGCGGGCGCGCCGTGCCTAAATGCGCTTCGCGGCGCCGAGCTAATTAATGCCGCCGTGCTCGTGGTGCGCTACTTCGGCGGCATCAAGCTGGGTACCGGCGGGCTCGTGCGCGCATACGCTAGTAGCGCAAATGCCGCGATAGACGCCGCTGCAGACGCCGCAGAGTTAGTGGAATTCGTGCTGCGTAAGAAGTGCATATTTTTCGTGCCGTTTGCGGCGGTGGCTAAATTTGAACATTTTTTAAAAAAATCGGGTTTCGTTTATGAGGCAAGCTTTGGTGCTGCGGGAGCGGAGCTTAGCGCGGAGCTTAGCGCGGAGGAATTTGAAAAATTTAAAGGCTTTGCAGATGCTCTCGCGCCGGCTCTTAAAATGCTACGCGAGCCGAAATTTTAAAATTTCAAAATTCTATAAAATTTAAAATCTCGTCTCGACTAAATTTGAAAGCATGAGCGGATTTTGCATTTTATCGTAGCGGAATTTTAAAGCTAAAGTGAAATTTCATCGTGCGAAACATAAAATCCGATAAATTTTAAAATTTTAAGAATTTCAAAATCCCATAAAATTTTTAAAATTTCACGTGCTTCATCTTAGCTTCACGCACAGGCAGGCTTAGCAGAGCTGCAATAGCCGCTAGCGTCATATCCAAATACCACATATAATCATACGCGCCGTATGCTCGCACCGCAAGACCTCCGATATATGCGCCAAAAAATCCGCCGATTTGATGCGAAAGCATCGTAAATCCAAATAGGCTTGCTAAATATCGCGTCCCTAACAGCTTACCGACGGCAGCCGCAGTAGGCGGTACGGTCGCTAGCCAGGTAAATCCTAATCCCACGCTGAAGATATAAAACGTAAGGCTATCTTTGGGCGAGAGCACATAAGCACCAATAAGAGCGATACGTAGGGCATATATGCAAAATAAAATGACTTTACAGCGCACTTTGGAAACACACCAACCTACGAATAAGCTGCCTACGATGTTTGCGATGCCAATCAGTGCGAGCGAAAAGGACGCTACCTGCGCGCCATGCCCGCTTAGCGCTACTTCGCTAGGCAGGTGCGTCACTAAAAACGCTACGTGAAAACCACACGTAGCAAAGCTTAAATTTATCAAAATATAGCTTTTATCGTGCAGTGCTAAACGCAGCACTTCGCCTAAGCTGCGCTTATCTTCTTCATGTAGGCTGGTTTGCTCGCCAAATAAAATTTTACCGCCTGCTAAAAGTCTCGCAAGCGGCAGAATTAACAAGCTAAGCCCTGCAAGCGTAAAAAATGCGCCGCCGTATCCCAAAGCGGGCGTTGCGATACAAAACCCAATCATCGGCGCAAATAAAAACTGTCCGAACGAGCCGCCTGCATTTAACACTCCGCTAGCAACCGAGCGGATAGAAAATGGCAGGCGCTTTGCCATTAGGCTCATTAGAATCGGAAAACTACCTGCACCAAGCCCCAGTGCAAGCCCAAAACCCATCGTTAATACAAGCGCGCTTTCGCTGCTAAATAACGGCACAAGAATGCAACTAATCGCTAAAAGCACGCTGCCCCAAAACAGCACGACGTAGGCACCGAGCTTGTCTGCAAGTATCCCGCTAAGCGGTTGCGAAAAGCCCCATACCAGCTGCGTAGTTGCCATCGCAAAGCTTACTTGCGCGATGGATAGGGAATTTGCTTGCATTATAGGCTGCACGAAAAGACCTAATGACATACGAATGCCCATCGTAATCATCAAAATCGCCGCGGCGCATAGGATCATTGTCCAAACTGATTTCATATATATTCCTTTTAAAAAATATAATTATAGCATAAAAATCACGAGTATATCGAGATTCTATAGATATATTTAATTAATGTATTTTAGTATATCATTTATGTAAGAGGAATTTACCGAGCTTTAATGGGCTTTGCATTAAAATTCCATTTTCAAGGAGAAGCGATGATTTACGAAGACGAGATGATTTACGTGGAGCGCGAGGAGCACGAAGTGCCGTGGGTGAAGGTCTTTACGAAGGCGAAATTTAAAGAGCTTAGCGACTGCGACGAGGCGACGCTGGCGCATCTGTGGCGCGCCGTGCTTCAGTGCGAAAAGAGCCTGCGGGAGTTTTACGCGCCCGATAAAATAAATGTCGCAAGCTTTGCCAACTACGTGCCGCGCGTGCATTTTCACGTCCAAGCGCGCTTTAAAAACGACAGCTTTTTCCCGGAGTCCGTTTGGGGTAAAAAGATGCGAAATGGCAAGCTCGATCTGCCGGAATTTAGCGAATTCGCAGAAATTTTAGCGGCAAATTTAAAGATGGAATTCAGATGATAGGTGCGCGATCCAAAAAATATCTAAGTCTTTTCGCGCTTGCTTGCTGCGTCGCCACCTTTGCATTTTACCTGCGCTTTAAAAGCGAGGAAAACGAGATAAAAATCAAGCAGCAGTTCGATTTCAGCGCGAGTTTGTTTGAAAAGATCGTCGATGAAGAAAAGCTAAACGCCTTTGCGATCTCGCTGATTTTGTCGCAAAACAGCGACGTGGTGCGCTGTTTTGAGAGCGGTAAACATGGCGAGTGCATGGACGTGACGAAAAAATACAAAGACATTTTAAGCGCGGTGCCCTTCTATACGGGCGTGAAGATACATTTTCATACGCAAAATACCAGAAGCCTAGCTAGGAGCTGGAGCGACGAATTTTACAACGACGATCTGAGCTCGTTTCGCCATTCGCTTTTGCAGATCCGTCAAAGCTTGCTTCCCAAAGCGCTCGTCGAGATGGGGCGGTGTGGTGTTTTCATGCGCGGAATTTCTCCGGTTTTTAGCGACGGTAAATTTATCGGAAGCGCCGAGATAATGCTCGATTTCGAGCACGTCATCGCGCAGATCAACCGCATGGGAAACGATATTTTTATCCTCGTAGATAAGAGGTTTGAAACCGACTGCTTCTACGATAGAATAGGCGTTATCAAGGACTTTATCGTCGTAAACAGCGCGCCGGATTACGACGTTTTGTCGATTTTGGCGACGCTTGATTTTGGGGCGCAGAGTTTTATCAAAAAGGACGGGCATTATTTTTACGTGAGGGCGTTTTCGGACGAAAACGGCACGAAGCTGGGCTATATAATTTTGCACCGCGAAGGCTAGCAGCGAGATTTAAATTTAGGCGCTTTGCAGCTTGCCTGCTTTATCGCAGTGGTGCAGCGTTTTAAATTTAATCGCAAGATTACGGAAATTTGCGCTGAAATTTTAAATTTTAAAAGGAGCGTCGGTATGAAATTTTATAAATCCGTTAAATTTAAAGTGCTAGCTGGCGTGCTGCTTCTTATAATAATACTTTGCGCCGCATTTATCCGTATAATCCCCGATTATTCCACTTCACGAGGCTTTGTGATAGTTTCTCTCTCCGACTACGACAAATACAAGCAAGGATATTGCCTAAAAGAGGATAGGATTTTACCCAAAGAGGAGCTGTATAAAAGAGCGATAGGGCAGTATTTGGATTATGATCTAAAACTAGAGCAAATGATCGATGATTACAGGGCTTATACTTATGGTAGCCCTTGGCGTAGCTCATATGAAATCGCATATTATGAATTAGAAAATATAAATTTATCTAATTGGTTTGAAGTATTACAAAAGTATTATAAAGAGGGGAAAACGACCGAGGAGATACTCATAAAAGAGCTAAAAGCCAAAAAACCGATCCTAAAAAATATCTAAAAATATCTTCAGATGGCGCAGGTTTCGGATTTGATAGGCCGATAGTGCTTATTGATGGTGATGATAAAACAGTTATAGCCGATTTATTATTAGATAAATTTGTTCTAATTAATAAAAATTACTTGCGCTATAATCACAGCGAATACTTACATGATAGAGCAGAAATCGATGTTATTACTAAAAAACATTATGAAGATAGGAGTAAAGTAATATTATTTGATACAAAAAAAGAGGGTACGGAATTTGACAACTGCGGAAATCTAAATTATCCATTGGAAGAATATTATTTAGGTAGTAGAGAGGCAAAAGACGGCTGAAAAGTCGCGTTAAAATAAAATTTAAAAAGCCCTAGCCGCACGAATTCTACTTCTAAATTTTAAAATTTACGCCTAAATTTCGCGCGCCGTTTTAGTCTAAAAGCTTCTGCTTAAACAGCGGGATTTTGTAGCAAAAAGTGCTGCCCTCGCCGAGTTTCGAGCTGACGCTTTTTGCGATACCGTAGCGCTTGCAAATTTTATCGATTATGTTTAGCCCGAGGCCAAATCCGCCAAGAGCCGCATTTTCGCGCGAGTATCTCTCCCAGATCGCGCTCGTATCCTTTATGCCGATGCCGAAGTCCTGCACGCTAAAGACTGCTATGCCCACCCCAATTTCTAGCGCGATGATGATCTTGCCGCCGGGGCGCGAATATTTTATGGCGTTGCTTAGCGTGTTGTCGATGAGGCGCATCAGCGAGGTCTCGTCCATAAAAACGCTCACGTCGGGCGCTATTCGCGATTGTAGGCTTATATTTTTGCTTTTTGCGACCAGATAGATGAAATTTATCCTAGCGCCCAAAAACTCGCTCATATCGATGCGGCGGCTTTTTAGACTCATTTTGCCGCTTTTGATGAAGTACTCCACGTCCTCGTAAGTAATTACCATCTGCTTGAGCGCGGATTTTATTCGCGCCGTGTGTTTGTCGCGCAGCCCAAGCATCTCGGTGTTGATGAGTGCGACGCCCAGAGGGGTCTTTAGCTCGTGCATCGCGTCGTTGAAAAACGCCTTGATGAGGTTGCTTTGCTGCGCGTAGAAATTTTTTATGATTTTGTAGTTAAACAGCGCGATGATGAGCGCTACGAAAATCGTGATAAAGATCGTAGAGATCGCGATAAATTCTATCTTTGCGTAGCTTATCTTTTTTGAGATGACGAAAAAATATAGCTTGCCCTCATGTAGAAAGTGGCGCTTAAAAAATACCCGTCCGCCGAATTTCAGCGTGATAAACGCAAAATCGGGCGGCTGGACGCTTAGGTTTGATCTTAAAATTTCGCCGTTTGCATTTAGGATCGCGTAGTCGTAGATTAGCTCGTCTTTTAGATTCAGATCCGCGCCGGCTAGGGCTTCGCCGCTTTTTTGTATCAGCTCGGCGACGTCGGCGCTCTCCTCGATTTTGGAATTTAAATAGATTATATAAAGACTCTCGCTTATAAAGGCGCCGATGATGAAAATCGCGCTAAAAAGCGTAAATTTAAACCCTTTAAGCATTGATCTTATATCCGAGTCCGCGGCTGGAGAGGATGAAATCGTTGCTCGTTTTAGCGCGGAGGTTGCTGATATGCACGCGCACGTCGACGCTGCCAGCCTCGCCGTCCCATACGTCGGCGATGAGCTCGCCTATGCTTACGAATCTTTTGATATTGGCGAGCAGAAATTCTATGATTTTGATCTCTTTGGCGCTTAGCGATATCTCTTCGTTCGCGCGCTTTAAAATTTTTAAATTTGCGAAGTAGTGAAATTTATCCGCGATCTTGACGGCGCCCTTTTCGTCGCCAAAGTACTTTCGCATCAGCTCGCTTACTCTAAATTTAAGCTCGGCTAGGTGGAAGGGCTTTTTTAGATATTCGTTGCAGCCTAGCTCGTAGCACTGGCTTAAATCGTCGATGTCGCCGAGCGAAGTCATCATCATCACGGGGGTGTTAAGGCCGAGGCTGCGCGTGTATTTGAGCACCTCTTCGCCCGAGACCTCCGGCACCTTGATGTCTAAGATCAGCAAGTGGTAGGTGTTCGCGGCGATCTTATCACAGGCCGCGTCGCCGCTAGAGCATTCGTCCACCTCGTAGCCCAGCTCCTGCAGATACTCGCTTACGCTGCTTCTGTATTCAAAATCGTCTTCTAAAAGTAAAATTTTCAAACCCGTTCCCTAAATCGGGAGCGAGACTACGCTCCCGTGCAAATTTGCCCCGCATATACGATGTAGTAGCGAAGCAGAATGACGCCGCAAAGCACGACGAAAGAATTTAAAACTATAAACGCAGGCTTGTAGGCGTGGTTTTTCAGCGCCGTAAAGGCGATGATGATCGGAGCGATGAGCCCCGTGCCCAAAACGCCGATCCAGAAAATTTTACCGTAAACCTCGTGCGTCAAAGCCTGCTGTGCCGCAAGCGCACTAGTGCCGCCCTCGAAATACATCCCGACAAATAGAATGAACAAAAGCGGGATCTCAAAAAGTATCGCGCGCAGATCAAGCACCAAAAGGTATTTTATGCTATCTTTGTTTAACGAGCCTTTAAAAAACAAAAGTCCAACTAAAATGCTCGCCGCGATGCCGCTGGAAAAGCCCGATAGCAAAAATAAAATCGGCAGCACCGGAGTATTCCAAAGCGGAATTTTCATCACCGCGCTTAACAAAAAGCCCGTGTATGCGCCCACACAAAGAGCAAGGATAAACAAAACCCGCTCGAAGAGTTTGGAGGCTTTGGCAAATGAGCTTAGTAAATTTACGATAGGGCGCAGAAAGGCGAGCAGTTTAAATTTACAAATTTCCTCGCCGAATACGCATAGCGCAAATACAAAGCTAA
>CAUUQJ010000029.1:0-9201 GCA_963547085.1 uncultured Campylobacter sp.
AAAAAAGGAATTCTGATCGAGCGCTCAAAGCCCGTGTTTTGGAGCTGGGCGGCAAAAAGCGCGCTCGCAGAAGCCGAGGTCGAGTACAAAGACAAAGAGGACTACTCGATCTTCGTGGCATTCGATCTAAGCGATGAAGCGAACGCTAAAATCGGCGCGAAAGGCGCTAAAGCGGTCATCTGGACGACCACGCCTTGGACGCTGCCCGCAAACGGCGCGATATCTTTGAACCCGAATGAAATTTACGCGCTGACGAGCGAAAATTTGATCCTTGCAAAACCTTTGGTCGAAAGCCTCGTAAGCCTAGGCATCACCAAGGGCAAGATCGTAAAAGAATTTAAGGCTACCGAGCTTGAGGGCCTAAACGCGATCAATCCGCTAAACGATAGGGCTTCAAAGCTTATCCTCGGCGAGCATGTTCTGATGGACGGCGGCACCGGGCTCGTGCATACGGCTCCTGGACACGGCGAGGACGATTATTTCGTAGGGCTTAAATACGGCATCGAGGTGATTATGCCAGTGGATGAGGGCGGCTGTTTCGATCAAACTCTTAAAACCAAAAAACTCTTCCGCGCAGACGTCGTAGATGAGCTCGTGGGGATGCATATTTTCAAAGCAAACGAGAGAATTTTAGAGCTTCTAGGCCCCGCGCTTATCAAATCCGGCAAATTCGTTCACTCATATCCGCACTGCTGGCGCACGCACAAGCCGGTGATCTACCGCGCGACGAAGCAGTGGTTTATCGCGATGGACGAGCCAATGCCTAGCGGCAAGACACTGCGCCAAGTGGCGCTAGAGCAGATCGGAGAGGTTAAATTTTATCCGCAAAGCGGCATCAACCGCCTAAGCTCGATGATAGAAAACCGCCCCGATTGGTGTATTTCGCGCCAGAGGGACTGGGGCGTGCCGATCGCGTTTTTCCGCGATAAAAGCACCAAAGAGCCGATTTTTGATGAAAAAATTTTAAATAATATCTATGAAATTTTTAAAGCCAAAGGCGCGGATGCTTGGTGGCAGATGGAAATTTCGGAGCTCTTGCCACAGGACAGCGGCTATAAGCCCGAAAATTTAGAAAAGGTGATGGACATCTTAGACGTTTGGTTCGATAGCGGCTCTACGTGGAAAGCAGTGCTGCAAAGCGGCGCCTACGATGCGGGCAAATTCCCTGCGGATATGTATCTTGAGGGCAGCGACCAACACCGCGGCTGGTTTCAAAGTTCACTACTTCTAAGCTGCGCAATCAACGAATGCGCGCCATACAAAAGCATACTCACGCACGGATTTACCGTCGATGAGAAGGGTCAGAAGATGAGCAAGTCCGTCGGAAACGTCGTCTATCCGCAAGAGGTCGCAAAGAGCCACGGCGTTGAAATTTTACGCCTGTGGGTCGCGATGAGCGATTATTCGACCGATCTAAAGATCAGCGACAATATCCTAAAGCAGGTAAGCGAGCAGTACCGCAAGATCCGAAATACTATAAGATTTCTGCTCGCAAGCACGAGCGATTTAAATGAGATCGAGACGAGTAATTTTACGCGGCTTGACCGCTGGATCCTAACGCGCGCGGCAAACGCCTTTGCGAGCGCGGAAGCGGCATTTAGAAACTACGATTTTTCAAAAGGCTTCAACGCTTTGCTAAATTTCTTAAGCGCCGATCTGAGCGGAATTTATCTTGATATCTGCAAAGATAGGCTCTACTGCGACGCACCCGACGAGCCGCGCCGCAGAAGCGCGCAAAGCGCGATCGCTCTGATTACGCGAGCGCTACTGCCTCTAATCGCGCCTACGCTAACCTACACGATCGACGAAGTGATGGAATTTGCGCCGCAAATCATTAAAGAGGGCAAGCAGGACGCTTTCGATCTGACATATAAGCAGATAGAATTTGACGATTTTCTAGAATTCGACGAAATTTTAATCAAATCGAGGGAGAAATTTTTCGAACTCATCGATGCGCTGAAAAAGGACAAGATCATCAAATCGACGCTTGAGCTGGTTTTGCAGACGAGCTCGAACGAAATTTTATCAAACGACATCCTAGGCGTGGCGGATTGGTTCATGGTAAGCGACGTGGACACTCTGCAAAGCGATGAGGCTCTGGCGGAATTTAAGATAAACGACGAAATTTTCCGCCTCGTAAAATCATCGAAGCACAAATGCCCGAGATGCTGGAAATTTAACGCAAAAGAGCCGGATGAGCTCTGCCCGCGCTGCGCGAAGGTCATGCATGCTCGCTAGCCCCATAAGTCTTGGCTTCGTATTTTTTACGATCGCGCTGATCTGCGTAGCAACGGGCGTAGGGATCTATTTCGTGAATAAATTTAAGGATGGCAGATGATAAGTTTGAAAGAGGCTCTAAAGCTGAGCACGGATGAAATTTCGGCGCTTAGAGCGGAGCTAAAGGATAAAATTTTAAAAACCAAAGAGCTCGGCGCCTACGTCGAGCAGCTCACGGGCGAGGCTCTAAATATCAGCGGCGAGGGCGTGCCGATCGCGATCAAAGATAACATTCAAGTAAAAGATTGGAGCGTCACCTCTGCGAGTAAAATTTTGCAAGGTTACGTCGCGCCATACGATGCGACGGTGATCAAAAAGCTACGCGAGCGCGGTTTGGCGCCGTTTGGGCGAACGAATATGGATGAGTTTGCGATGGGAAGCACGACCGAAAGCTCATTCTACGGCAAAACTCTCAATCCGACCGATCACTCGCGCGTACCCGGCGGCAGTAGCGGCGGAAGCGCGGCTGCTGTAGCCGCAAATATCGCCGTAGCCGCACTCGGAAGCGATACGGGCGGCTCGATCCGTCAGCCGGCGGCATTTTGCGGCTGCGTAGGCTTTAAACCGAGCTACGGCAGGGTCAGCCGCTACGGGCTCGCGGCGTATTCGAGCAGCCTCGATCAGATAGGACCGATCACGCGCAGCGTCGAGGACGCGGCGATTTTATACGACATCATCGCAGGCCGCGATGAGATGGACAGTACGAGCTACGCGGGCGCTTACGAAAGCACCGCGGATAAGCTAAACGCAGATCGCAAGCTTAAGATCGCCGTTATAAAAAATTATATCGACGAAGCCTCGCAGCAGGTCAAAGAGGCTCTAAATTCGACTATAGAAAAGCTAAAATCCTTCGGGCATGAGATCGTTTACCGCGATCTTTGCAGCTCCAAATACGACATCGCGACCTACTACATCATCGCAACCGCCGAGGCTAGTGCAAATTTAAGCCGCTACGACGGCGTGCGCTACGGAAACCGCGCGAAAGCTCTAAATTTAAAAGAGCTCTACGCCAACACCCGCGGCGAGGGATTTGGCGACGAGGTCAAAAGAAGAATGCTTCTAGGTACCTTCGTGCTAAGCAGCGGCTACTACGACGCGTATTACATCAAGGCGCAGAAGGCAAGAGCTTTCATCAAAAGCGAATATGAGGAAATTTTAAAAGACGCCGATTTGATCTTTATGCCGATCGCGCCGGGCGTGGCGTATAAATTCGGCGAGCTTAGCGATCCGCTTCGCGCGTATCTTAGCGATATCTACACGATCGGCGTAAATTTAGCGGGGCTTCCCGCGATCTCCGTGCCGGTAGCGAAAAACAAAGAGGCTCTTAATATCAGCGCGCAGCTCATCGGGCGCGCCTACGACGAACAAACGGTGCTGGACGGCGGCTTGAGTTTAGAAAAAATCGTGAAAGGATAAGTATGAAGATCGTCAAAAAGGCTCTGACCTTCGAGGATGTTTTGTTGGTACCGCAATACTCTGAAATTTTACCCAAAGAGGTCGATATCAGCACGAGTTTTACGAAAAATATCACGCTAAATACCCCTCTTGTGAGCGCTGCGATGGATACGGTCACCGAGTACCGCACCGCGATAATGATGGCGCGCCTCGGCGGCATCGGCGTGATCCATAAAAATATGGATGAGGATTCCCAAGCCAAGATGGTTCGCCGCGTAAAAAAGAGCGAAAGCGGCGTCATCATCGATCCTATCTCGATCAAGGCGGACGCCACGATCAAAGACGCTCTCGATCTGATGGGTGAGTACCATATCAGCGGCATTCCTGTTATCGACGATAACGGCGTGCTGATTGGAATTTTGACCAATCGAGATCTGCGCTTTGAAACAGACACCGCCGCGCTCGTAGGCGAGAAGATGACCAAAGCTCCGCTAATTACCGCCCCAAAGGGCTGCACGCTTGATGATGCGGAGAAAATTTTTAGAAATAATAAGGTAGAAAAGCTTCCGATAATCGACGCAAACGGCCACTTAGAGGGGCTTATTACGATTAAAGACCTTAAAAAGCGCATCGAATATCCAAGCGCTAATAAAGACAAATTCGGCCGCCTTCGCGTCGCCGCGGCGATCAGCGTAGGCCATCTGCAAAGAGCCGAAGCTCTCGTCAAAGCGGGCGTCGATGCCCTCGTGATGGACTCTGCGCACGGACACTCCAAAGGCATTATCGACACGCTTAAGGAGCTAAAGCGAAATTTTGACGTCGACGTAGTAGTAGGAAACGTCGCAAACCCCGCCAGCATAAAAGATATCGCAAACGCGGGAGCGGACGCGATTAAAGTAGGTATCGGCCCGGGCTCGATCTGCACTACGCGCATCGTAGCGGGCGTGGGCGTGCCGCAGTTTACCGCGATCAACGATTGCGCGATCGAGGCGGCTAAATTTGGAATTCCGATCATCGCAGACGGCGGCATCAAATACTCGGGCGATATCGCCAAAGCTCTAGCTGCGGGCGCAAGCTCGGTGATGATGGGAAGCCTGCTTGCAGGCTGCTACGAGACCCCGGGCGAGCTCATTACGTTTCAGGGGCGCCAGTACAAAACTTACCGCGGCATGGGTTCCTTAGCGGCGATGCAGAAGGGAAGCTCGGATCGCTACTTTCAAGACGGCACCGCAAAAGAAAAGCTCGTGCCCGAGGGCGTCGAGGGGCGCGTACCTTACGCGGGCATGCTAAAAGACGTGATCTTTCAGCTGCTAGGCGGCTTGCGAAGCTCGATGGGATACTGCGGCAGCAAGGATATCGCGACCTTTCAGCAAAAGGCGGAATTCGTCGAGATCACGAGCGCAGGTCTTAAAGAAAGCCACGTCCACGACGTCATCATCACGCAGGAAGCGCCGAATTACCGAGTAAATCAGTGATCCTTCAAAGCAAAATTCAAAATTTCGACGAGCCGCTCTATCTGGAGAGCGGCCGCGTCTTTTCCAACTTCAAGCTCGCCTACGAAACCTACGGCGAGCTAAATTCCGATAAATCCAACGTCATCGTAATCTGCCACGCCCTAACGGGCTCCGCGCACGCCGCGGGACTTTACGAGGGCGACGTCAAGCCGGGCTGGTGGGACGGGCTCATCGGCGATCATAAAGCGGTCGATACGACGAAATTTTTCGTCATCTGCATAAACATCCTAGCTTCGCCTTTCGGCTCCACCTGCCCGCTTGATGTCGATGAAAGCAGCGGCCGCGAGTACCGCTTGCGCTTTCCGGTAGTGGTCGTCTCAGACGTCGTGCGCGCGCAGATGATGCTTTTAAAGCGCCTAGGTATCGCCCGTGCCCGCGCCGTTATCGGCGGCAGCCTGGGCGGCATGCAGGCGCTGTGCTACGCGATCGAATATCCGGAATTTGCGGATGAAATTTTCGTACTAGCAAGCACCTACGCTACGCAGCCTTGGGCGATCGCATTTAATAAGATCGCGACCGAGGCCATATTGCGCGATCCGAGCTTTAAAAACGGCAACTACGATAAAAATCTGATCGCCGAGCACGGACTTGACGGCATGGCGGTGGGGCGCATGGCGGGACATATAAGTTTTTTAAGCCCAAGCTCGATGCAGGACAAATTCGGGCGCAACTACGTCGAAACCGACGGTCTTTACGAGATTAACGGGCGCTTTCAGGTGGATCGCTACCTTGAATACAACGGCGAAAATTTCGCGCGCAGGTTCGATCCGCTGTGCTATCTCTACATCGCCAAGATGATGAATATATTTGACTGCACGCGCCACTACGGCAATCTCAAAAACGCCTGCGCGCAGATCAGATCGCGCCTGCACCTCATCTCTTTCAAAGGCGACGTACTCTTTCCGCCGGGGCTAATGAAAGAAATTTACGATGCAATGAGCGATCTGGGCAAAAAGGATCGCACGAGCTACGCGCAGATCGACAGCGACTACGGACACGACGCGTTTTTGGTCGAGATAGAAAAATTTGATTACATCATAAAAAGGATTTTAGATGAGTGAGAGTTTCGAGGAAAAAATGGAAAAAATTAGCGCGCTTTTAAAGAGCCTAAACGACAAGGATCTAAGCCTGGAGGGGAGCGTGAAGCTGTATAAGCAGGGCGTGGCGCTGCTAAAGGAGGCGAAGGAAATTTTAGAAAACGCCAAACTCGAGGTCGCCGAAATAAACGCACCCGAGCAGGCTTAGGAGGCGACGATGATAAACGTATGCGTTTTGCAACTACCGACGCTTTCGATGAGCGAAAATCGGATCGATTACTATATGAAGGTCGCCAAAGACAACGGCGCGCGGATCGTGCTGCTGGGCGAATATGAGCTAAATTCCTTCTTTAGCGAGCTTAAAAAGATGCCCCGCTCTATCGCCTGCGAACAGAGCGAGCACAAACAGGAGCTGATGGCGCGGCTGGCCGCCAAATACGACCTGCATATCGTAGCGCCGATAATCAGAGCCGCTAGCGGCGCGATTTTGAGGCAGGCGGGCATTTTCGGCGGCGCGACTCAAAAAAGTGCGAACTGCGGCGGCGAAAATTCCGTAAGCCTTAAAAGCGAGCCCGGTTGCAAGGGCGAGCTAAATTCCAAGAGCAATTTAAATTCCAACGATGGTTCAAATTCTAAAGGCGCTTTAAATTCCAAAAACGAGCAGAATTTCAAAGGCGGCTCAAACTTCTGCGGCGCGCACGCTTTAAATTTCAAAGCCGCAAATTCCGCAGACGGTTTAAATTTAAGCGCTTCGATCCCGAGTAACTCGAATGCTTCAAATTTAAAAGCCGAGAGCCAAAAAGAAGCGAGCGAAGAGGAGATCTTTTGCGCGAGCGAAAACGAGCCTATCTGGGTGAAATCATGCGCGAAATTTTCGCCCTCGGAAGTGAAATTTTACGATCAAAATATCCTGATGGACTATCCGCACTGGGACGAGGAGGGCTTTTTTGCCAACCGCAAAAGCCGCAAAATCGGTAAAATTTCGCCGATGATCTTTAGCGAGGGCGGCGTAAAATTCGGCGTCTGCTTCGGCTACGAGGCGCATTTTGACGTATTTTGGCGCTATTTTATGCAGAAAAACGTCGGTTGCGTGCTCGTGCCGTGCGCCTCGACTTTCGAAAGCGGCGGGCGCTGGCGCGAGCTTTTGAAGATGCGCGCGTTTACGAACTCGCTCTACGTCATCCGCGCCAACCGCATCGGCGAGGCGAAATTCGGCGAAAGCGAGTTTAAATTTTACGGCGAGAGCTTCGTCGTAACCCCTAGCGGCGAGATCGCAAACGAGCTGAAAAACGAAGAGGGCGTGCTGATGTGCGAAGTGGACGCGGACGAGATCGCTGCGGCGCGCGGGCTGTGGAAATTCCGAAAAAATCTAGTCGGCAGGGGGCTTTTATGAACTACTTTTACAGACAGATCCAGCTTTGGGGCGAGCAGACGCAGCGCGCGCTTGCGGATAAGCGCATCCTAATCATCGGCGCGGGCGGGCTTGGAAGCAGCCTTTCTTACGCTCTGGGCGCAAGCGGTATCGGGCGGATCAGCGTCGTGGATTTCGACACGGTGGCGCTTCACAACATCCACAGGCAAATTTTATTTACGCTCGCAGACGAGGGTAAATTTAAAGCGGACGTTTTTAAAAGCCGCACGGAAGCTCGCTACGACAGCGTGAGCGTGGAGGTGCACAAAAGCCGCGCGGAGGAATTTTTCGCTAGTGCTATAGACTCGGGCGAGAAATTTGATCTCATTTTGGATGCGACCGATAATCTCGCCACGCGCGCGCAGATCGATGCCTTTGCTAAGCAAATAGGCGTGCCGTGGGTGTTTGCCTCGGTGGATAGCTGGCAGTGCCAAGTCTGCTTCGTGCAGAATGCGGATTTTAAATTTTTCCCGAGCCTAAACGCGACGCCTGCGGGCATAACGGCTGCGATCGTGATGTTTGCGGCAAGCTTTGAGGCAAACCTCGCTCTGCGCTATCTGGCGGGGCTTGAGGTCGAAAAAGACCTGCTTTACTACGCGAACTTTTTTGGCGGCGAACTGGAAGTTAGGAAGATAAAATTGTAGCTTGAGGGGTTAGTTTTGATGACATTCTTTTCTTGCATTTTTTATCTCATCGGATGAGATCTCGTCTATATATTTATCTAGCTTTTTTAAATTATCTTTATACGGCTGATCGAGCTTACGACCGTCTTTATCTATGGTATACATATGGATGGATACCGCTTCCATTTCATTTAACTCGCTTGCAAATTTCGTATATTCATAAACATCTTTAAATGTAGAATTTCTATCTTTGCAATATTTGCGATATACCGTCGTTATAAGCGAAATTTCACTTTTAGGTATATAATAAGTTGCATCGTAGTTTATTTCAGAATAACTACATAAATTATATATATAGCGTCTGTGGCAATCATCATATTTTCGTTTTAGGAATTCCGGGCTCGGTTGTCCGCCTACGTTATACTGCATAAGCAGCTTTAAAATCGGTTCGTAATTTGGAGTGTCCGGAAATGTATCATACAATGAAAAATCATATTCGGTAATATCAAATCCGTCCGTCGGTTCCGCTTTATCATTTAATATTCCTTCAGGCACGACCTTTTTAATATCGTTTCCGTACCTTAGACCTACCGTAGAGTTTTGAAATTTCCAAATATATGGCTTATAGCCGCTTTCTAATGCCATCTTTGCTATCTCATACATATTAGTATTCGTAAGATATGAAAAGAAATAATTCGGCTCTCCTATACTAATCATAGGATAGTTGGTATCATAAATCAACGTAAAATTTCCATCATCACTTATTTGCAAAGATTTTATATGGTTATAATTCGGCGGAAGCAGTCTGTTTCTAACGACTTCCGCCTCTTCAAATTTAACGCCGTTATCCAAAAGTAGTCTTACTGCTTTAGTAGCATTATTTTCTATCGCATAAGCCATAGCGGATAGCTTGTATTCATCTTTTTTATGTATATCCGCACCTA
>CAUUQJ010000030.1:0-9186 GCA_963547085.1 uncultured Campylobacter sp.
TGAAAACGCCGAAAAATTCGCTCTGAGATCTCATTTGCCGCCTTAAATTTAAAGCTAAAGTATATAAGCTTATGCTTAAGCCGGGGTTAAATTTGGGGTTTGGCGGGATTAAGGCAAGCGTAAATGGTGGTTTAAATTTTGGACCAGCTAAGAATGAGATTTTAAATTTTAGTTTGAGCAGAGTGGAGATACAGGCATACAAACGCCTATGCTGCCTCGTGGCGGTCGAAGTCGTAAAAATGCTGTATAATGACAAAAGTTTTTGATGAAGGAGAAAAGATGACAAATAAATATAAAACTAAGATGGAAGATAGCTTTAAAACGAAAGTTCAGCTATTTTTGTTTGACAAGGCTTTTTCTTGGGATAACTCAGATGAAAAAGGATGCAAGGATTACTATATCAAGAGTAATATTGAAATTATAAAAAAGGATTTTAAGAATTTTAAAATCACCAATGAAGTAGCAAATTTATACAGTAGTAAATACTATCAACTAGAGCTAAATAGCGATGAAAGTAAAATAAAACATAAGGGCAAAGAGCTAAACATCATGGTGATAGAGCAAAGACAATATTTAGTTCAAAAGTCTAAAGAATTTTCATAAATTTTAGAAGAATTAGAAAAAGAGTATGAAATTGATTTTAGGGGAAAATTTACTAAAGAAGATTTTTATGAGATGCTTGCAAAGACAACTTGCTCATATTGCGGCATCAGTCTAACTCAGATTGAAGAGCTTGGCAAAAATGGTAAGCTAAATAACAAAAGAAGCGATACGCGCGGATATACGCTAGAGATAGATAGGAAGCTGCCAAATTTGGAGTATAGCGAAAAGAATTGTTGCATGGCTTGTTACTGGTGTAATAACGCAAAAACTGACGAGTTTTCGCCAGAAGAATTTAAGCCTATTGCTAGAGGCATTAACGAAATATGGAATAAAAGACTAGAAGCTATTTGGAAAGAAGATAGTAGTTTCAAAAAAGAGTGTGTTTTTGATGAAAAGTCAGAAATTTGGAAAATCAACTTTGACAAAGAAATGAATTCCAAAACAAAATAGCGAACAAGGCGGTAACTCTACCGCCCAAATTTCTCTGCCGTTATGCAGTGTAGTGCACCGCCAAGCTCTATAATCTCGCTTAAATTTATCGTCTCTACTTTGCAGCCACTATAAAATTTCTTGATCTGCTCTATCGCAACATAGTCATCATTTACCCCATATATCGGAACTATTAAAATATCCTTAATTTTAATAAAATTTAGGTAAGCGCCCCAATCTCTTGTTTTACTAAAAAAGCCCTCGCCATACTTCATAAATTTGATATTCAAACTGTACTTTTTAAGAGACCTTATAAGCCTATCGTTAAAACTCTTGCTCTCGTTTGAAAAATCATTGACAAGCACGCTGTTTTCATCTATCCATCTCACCATGCCGTCGCTGTGCCCTAGCATATCGTATGACTGCCTTGGTATGATGATGAGCTCATTTAGCGCGCATTTTTGCTTTATGATCTCAATGATCTCGGACTTTGTTTTTGACGGATTTTCTATAAAAATTTTATCAGTCATAATGGCTTTGCCTCCAATCCTTACGAAATTTCCGCCGTCTAAGACTAAATTTATATGTTCTTTTAGCGGCTGGACCTTTGTCCTTAGGTGGCTATATCTATCATCTTTTAGATAGTCTGGATCGTAGTCGTAAGAGACGAGGTGTCCATCATCAAGCAAAAACGGCATAAAATCCCTCATCCAGATGTCTTTAGTTTCTAAAATTTCGCATTTTATATCGTATTTATTAAGGATAGAGCGCAAGGTATCGGCGATTTTGGTGTGGTTTTTGATTAAAAGATTAGAAATGATGATGGTTGGCCGCATGCTAAATTTCTCCTGTATAGCCTAAAACTACCAATTTGTCACTGCCGCTAAATTTTCCTAGTCGGGTGCCTGATTATCGTTTTGCATTTTTGTGGCGCGGTTTTTCTGGGTCGCTTAGATAGGTTTCGTGATGCGCTATTTGCTCGCCAAAGTCCTTTGCGTAGCCGTTGCGGCGATAAGTTCGTCGATTTTAGCAACGCTTCGCGGCTCGTCGTCAAAGCTACCTATGTGTAAAATTTGCGCGCAAAGACCTTCGTCTATCCTCAAAAACTCCGCTGCACCGCAGTCTAGCTTCTTTTTCCAAGTAGCCTGCTGCACTGCCCAGTCGAAATTTTCTCGCGTGATAAAATCGGGCAGTCTAATCGCGCTAATCCAGCTAAAATCGCTCTTTCTAGCGTAGTCTGCAGCGCCGCAAGCCGAGCCGCTCTGCCACCAAAACCCCTCTAGCGGTGGCACGACGTACTCAAAAAAGCCATCGATCTTATAATTCGTTTTATAGCTCATTTTGAGCGTATAACTTACGGCGTAAAGCACCTCTATCGCGCGCTGATACGTGCCGCCTGATTCGTTCGGGTCACCCTCACCGCGGATGCAAACGAAATTTGCAGGCGGGACGGTTAAAATTTGCGGCGTCTGCTTTGGCACGTAAAGCTGTCTAAACTCTTTTTTAAAATCAAACATTTTATTCCTTTTGCGAGGTAAATTTCATAAAATTTTGCGCTAGAAGCGGAGCTGAATTTTAAACGGTCATAAAATTTTACAGCATTACGCGATCGCGCGTATGCGAAATTCTACGAAATTTTACGTTCGCCACATCGTTACAAGAAATCTTGCCGCAAGCACGTCAATATCCAGTTGCGCAATAAAATTTAACGCCGCTACAAATATTTTAAAATTTCGCCGAAGCGTGCGGCCAAAACGGCGCCTTAAATTTTAGACTAGCGCGAGCTTCAGTACCTCTTCGATCCGCTCTACCGGCGTTATTTTCAGATCGTTTTTGACCTCGTCCGGGATCTCCGCCAGGTCGCGCTCGTAGTTTTTGCGCGGGATCAAAACCTCGGCGATTTTGGCTTTGTGCGCGGCGATGAGCTTCTCCTTAAGCCCGCCGATCGGCAGTACCTTGCCGCTTAGCGTGATCTCGCCCGTCATCGCAAGATCTGCGCGCACCTTGTGCTCGCTTAAAATCGACGCGATCGCCGTGCTCATCGTGATGCCCGCGCTCGGTCCGTCCTTCGGCGTCGCGCCCTCGGGTACGTGGATGTGAAGGTCGAATTTATTATAAATCTGCTCCGAGCTTTCGAAATTCTCCTCCGCGCCTAAATTTCGCGCCGCCGAGCTTTTAGACACCGCGCCGCCATTTGTGCGCAATGCGGAGTTTTTGCCAGCGCGCGAGGCTTTTGCCGCGCTACTCTCCGCGTCTTGGCCTGCTTTGAGCTTGCCCTCGTCGATAAGCACCTTCACGACGCTAAAGGCGATCTGCGCGGATTCTTTCATCACGTCGCCGAGTTGACCCGTGATCGTCATCGCGCCCTTGCCTTTGATCTTGACCGCTTCGATCTTGAGCACGTCGCCGCCTACCGCAGTCCACGCAAGCCCGTTTACAATGCCGATTTGATCGCGCTTTTCCACCTCGTCGATCTCGAAAACCTTTTTATTTAGAAATTCGCTTAAATTTTTCGTCGTCACGACGATCTTTTTAAACTCTTTATCTTTTAAAATTTTAACTGCGACTTTGCGGAAGATCGCTGCGATCTGGCGGCGTAGGTTTCGCACGCCGCTTTCGCGCGTGTATTCTTCGATGATCTCGGAAAGAGCGGCTGGGTTGATCGCTACGTCGGCGGATTTTAGGCCGTGGCGCTGCAGCTCCTGAGGGATCAGATAGTCCTTAGCGATCTGAAATTTCTCCTGCGGCGTGTATGAGCTAAGCTCGATAAACTCCATCCTATCGCGCAGCGGCGCAGGTATGAGAGATACGTCGTTTGCCGTGGCGATAAAGATAATCTTGCTAAGATCGATGTTGAAATTTAGATAGTAATCCCTAAAGCTCGAGTTTTGCTCGGGGTCTAAAATTTCGAGCAGAACCGCCGTCGGATCGCCCTTGTATGAGCTTGAAATTTTATCGATCTCATCAAGGACGATGACGGGGTTCATCTGATTTGCCTCGATGAGACCTTGCACGATGCGGCCAGGCATTGCGCCAATGTAGGTGCGGCGGTGTCCGCGCAGCTCGTTTACGTCCTCAAGCCCGCCCAAAGCGATACGGATGAGTTTGCGTTTAAGCGCGGTCGCGATGGAGTTCGCAAGGCTCGTCTTGCCTACGCCGGGAGGGCCGTAGAAGCATAAAATCGCGCCGCCGTTTTTGCCGTCCTCTTTGCTTTTCTTGCCGCTTGTGCCGCGAAGCTCCAAAAGCTGCTTTAGCGCAAAATACTCCTCGATGCGCGCCTTGGGCTTTTTCAAGGAGTGGTGGTCTTTATTCAGCTGAGCGGTAACGCCCTCGATGGACATCTTATGCTTGGCGGTCTTTTCAAAAGGCACCTCCAAAACCCAGTCCAGATAGCTTTGCACGAGCCCCGCATCGGCGCTGTCCGGATGGAGGCGGGCAAATTTATCGATCTGCTTTTTGATCTCTTTGTAAGCATCCTCGCCCAAATAGGGCTTTTTGGCTTCCAGCTTTTTGCGGTACTCCTCGATCTCGACATCGCGATCGGCATCGCCGCCGAGCTCCTTTTGGATCTGTTTGAGTTGCTCTTTTAAAAAATACTCTTTGTTCGTCTTATCGATCTTGGAATGAACCTTGCTTTTGATCTCCTTTTCGAGCCTCTGCGCTTCGATCTCGTCGGAGATGTAGTTGATGAGGTTGAAAAGGCGCTTTTGCAAGTTGCTCTCTGTAAAAAATGAGTAGGCTACCTGCTTTTTTAGGCGCAGTGCGCTTAAAATGAGATCACAAACGCGCGCGGCGTCGGTGCCGTCGTCGATGGTCTTTAGCAGATCGTTCGGGAAAAAATGCGTAAGCGTGCTAAGCGTCTTGGTTTTTTCCTTCAGCACGCTTACCAGCGCGTCTAATTTCTGGTCGTTGCCGCGCTCGTCGTGGATGATATCGACGGTAGCGACCAGCGGATCTTGCGAAATTTCTTTTACGATTTTGCCTTTTAGCGCGCCTTGAAATAAAATTTTAACCCGACCGTCAGGGAGCGGCACGGTTCTCATCACGGAGCCCACGACGCCTGCGTTATAGATACCGCCGAAGCTTCTATCACCGCTAAATTCCGACTTTGAGCTTACGACCATTATCATAGATTCGTTTTTAGCGGCTAGATCGAGAGCCTTTTTGTTATGCTCGTCGCCGATGAAAAGGGGCGCTATCATAAACGGATATAAAAATAGCTCGTCCTCGACGATGATAGGTAGATCGCTCGGGAAGGTTGTATTTTGCATCAGTTGCATCGCTCCTCCTACTCAAAAATCGCGCGATACCAAGGCGAGCGCGGTTTAATGACGTCGGTGCCGTTTAACGGGGATTCCTCGATGCGCTGCTCGTAAATTTTGGCAGAACTTTCGCGATCGGTGCGCTGGTAAAGGTCTTTGATGTCGATATTTAGCTGATGCTCGGCAAGGCGTAGCTTTGTTAGCATCGTCTCAAGAAGCGGACGATACTCGCTCTGCGGGTATTCAGCTATAAATTTTCGAATTTCGTCGATACTGTTTAGCATTAGCTTTTGGTTGCGATTTGGGCGGCTAAAGGAATCGAAATTTGCTCTAATTTTTAGAAATCTTGCGTATTCGATCTTCTGCGTCGTGCCGTAGAGGCGGATATATTCGTCTAGGTATTTGTTTGCTTTCTCGTAGTTTTCATCCTCCACAAAAGCCCACGCCATAATGAGTGTCATCTCCTCAAGCAGCGGCGAAGCGATATGCTCGCTAGAAAAGCTAGTGTAGTGCTTCTCGGCATCCTCCATACTAGCGTTATTGATATCTTCTAAAATTTTAGAATACCATGCCTCAGGGCTTAGATTAAAAAGCTCGCCGTCGCCTTTGCCGCTGCAGCCGCCGATAAACGCGATAAATAGGAGAGCGGATAGAATTTTACTTAGATTTGTCATAAAAAATCCTTGGAATTTATTTAGCTCGTAATTTTATAGTCTTTGAGTAAATGCAAGCTTAAATTCTGCGTCCAAATTTAAAAATGGAATTTCTTTAAAATTTTTATGCGTTCGGGCTTAAAAATCTTTGAAAACCAAAAAAATTTACGCGATAAATTCTAAATTTAAGTTTAACAATAGTATAATTAGCGCCGATAACGCAGAGTAAGTTTGCGTTTCCGTAATTTCAAAATTTTAAAGAAAGGATGTAAGATGAAAAAAGGTTTTACTCTAATCGAGCTGATCTTTACCATCGTGATTTTGGCGATCACGACGATGGCGATCCCGCGTATCGTCGCGCAGACGACCGAGCTAAATGCCCTTGCGATCAAAGAGGAGCTCGTATATAACGCTAAAGCTTTTATGTCTCGTATATCTAAAGCGCAGTGGGATAGCGCATACGCAGGAGATGCTAGCTGCGGAGGTGATACTGGCTGCATGAAAAGAATTTTATCGGTCAATCCGTCGATAAAGTTACCGGATAATAGCACTATGGAAGCTAGACCGGGAATTTTAGATGAAGCTAGTAAGCGCGAGGTCAGCACTCAAGCTCCAGCTACGAAAGGGCAATTCGGCAAAGGAGATAATAGAATTTCTTTTGGAGTCGGTCGTTATAATGATATCGACGACTACGATAAGTTCACGACCAATATAACGGTTGGTGATTTGGTGGGCTCTAGTAGTAAGGGTGATTTTATTCTTAATACTGGAATTAATGTCGACGTAGATTATGTAGCAGAGCCTTTTACTGCGGAAGATTATGCTAAGGGTACCGATATAAACGGAACCCTTAGTGATCAACCAGCCAATGGCTCCCCTACTAATATAAAGATGGTTAGGGTTGCCGCCACGGATCTAAACGATGCCGTAGCTAAAGATGGTACTGCCAAATCAGTAGTTTTAAAAGCGTTTTTATCTAATATCGGTGTTGGCGTTCAGACAGCCGTCACTAGACGATATTCCCGATAGGAGCGCGAGATGAAAAGAGGTTTCACCCTTATAGAGCTTGTATTTGTTATCGTAGTGCTAGGCATCATCTCGATGTTTGGCGCTGATCTATACACCAAGATCTATAAATCTTACGTGCATGTACGTGCAGTAAATCAGCTGGAAGCTAGAACACAAAATGCAATGATGCTAATAACAAATCGCTTGGAAGATAGAATAAAAAGCTCTACTATAGGCAGAGAGCTTAGCTCAAACGAGTTTGTACCGATTAGCGATCTTACCAATCCGAAATACGACATACTGGAGTGGATCGGACAAAGCGTAGAGACGAGAAATATAAATCAGAGAAATCCCGGTTGGAGTGGCTTCATGTCGATGTCTCAACTCCGAGATGACAAATGGAAAGCAGGTACAGAAGATGCAGGCTATATTGGAAATACGAGAGCTACATTCAATATGGTATCCTTGGGTAGCGATTTTCCGCGAGTAGCTAGGATAGTTCGGAATTTAAGGGCTACTGCTTACAATACTCCATCTAATAATACTCAGGTCGCCGTTATCTTTAGGGTCGTTACGAATGATGCCTCTCCTACTAGCGTAGGTATAGGTTTTGGTTACGATAGGCGAATTGATGAAAACGGTAGCAACCGCGTGCTGATCGCCGTAGGCACTCCTAGTAATGCGGGTAGCGGTAGTAAGGAAGGTGAGACTATCACTATAAATCAATATCCGTTGAACCCGAACAATGATAAATCACAGGAATTCTCCGAGCAATACTATATAGCTCATAGCGCCTATGCGATCGTCCCCGATCAGGTCGTAACATATATGAGAAATAATGCTGGCAATGTATTAAGTAAGAATTTTAATCTGCTACTGAAATATAACTATCGCCCTTGGAGCACCGTTGAAAAAGATGCGAACTCGTATGATAAGGCTAGCAGCGCGTTACTAGCTGAGGACGTGAGCTTGTTTAAATTTAAGGACGATAACGGCGCCGTCGCGCTTAAGCTATGTATGAGAGACGACGGCAGAAATTTCGATCCCGCAGAGCTGGATCTAAACGTTTGTAAAGCACAGGTGGTGTACTAATGAAAACTATGCAAAAGGGCTTCGCTCTAGTAGCAGCCATATTTTTTATCATCATTGTAGCGACTACGGCGATTACGGCGCTATCTATCGCGTCTATGACGGCTCGCGATGTCAATAATATTCAAGGCAGAGAGCAGGCGCTACTGCTAGCTCAGAGTGCTACGGAGTTAGCCGTCCTTGCTATGCAAAAGCACCAGTATCTAACTACTGAGCTTAAGGAGAAGAACGCTACGGCTACGACTAATCCTACATTAAATACGATTACGCTAGCATATCCGTCGAATAATGCAGGCGAAAAAATGTTCGACATCACCGTGACATTCGGATATTTCGATAGACAGCTGGGTGCGCCCGGCAATCATACCGTAGCTTATAGTAATTTTGGGCAAGGCTCGTCCGAAAGGCTTGCAAATGGTAGTGTGGGCAGAATTCTAAGCCATGCTGCGCTTGTAGACGTGGTAGTAAAATCTAATGTAGCGGTTATGGGAAGGCCACAGATTACATATCATAGGCGCACTATCCAAAAACCATAATGCAAAGGAGAGACGATGAATTTAAATATCGTAGGTAAGCAGTTTGAGTTAACGGAAGCTATCAAAAATTATGTCGAAAATGCATTTGAGACGCTAGAAAAATATAATCTCGACATTATCTCGGGACGTTGTGTAATTTCTGCTGACGAGAAGCAAGGTAAAAAGGGCTTCGTGGTGGATTTTTCATTAAATTTAGCGCATCAAGACACTATCGTCGTGCGTCAAAAAGATAAGGATCTCTATGCCGCCGTCGATCTCATCGTCGAGCGCGCCTCAAAAGTTCTACGCAGATACCACGATAAGGTAAATTCTCATAAAAATCGCGACGAGATGAAACAAAACGCCGTAGATAATGCGGTCGGTGCCAATAAGCCAAATTTAAACGATGAAGTTGATGAGATCGTTCCTACCGAGCTGGATCTATATAAGCCGCTAGAGATCGATGAGGCGCTAAATAAGCTTAAAGAAAGTACCGATCAGTTCTTGGTCTTTAACGATATGGATGCTAAAATGCGCGTGCTTTATAAGCGCAAGGACGGTAAATTCGGCTTATTTTAGAATTTTAGAATTTTAGAATTTTAGAATTTTAGAATTTTAGAATTTTAG
>CAUUQJ010000031.1:0-9129 GCA_963547085.1 uncultured Campylobacter sp.
AAAAACCGCTTCGTTTTTGCTCGCCCGCTCGTTTGAAAAATCCCAGCCGAAGCGCGCTGCGGCGTGCAGGACGCTAAAATTTATGTCGCTGCTAACGCGATAAATTTTTTCACGCGGCTCGCCTATGCCGCGGCGCTTGATCTCGTAATAAAGTAGCTCACAGTCGCTGCTGTGCGGGTTGGAAGCGGGGATTTGACGCAGCTCCCAGGCGTTTGAAACGTATTTAAACGCGCTCTCTACCAGAGCCCCCGTCGGGCAGACCGCCGCGCTCTCGCCGTAGTTTACGCAATCATCATTTTCATTTACCCGCGCGATTAGACTTTTTTGCAGCTTGTTCCACACGGCGTAGGCGTCTTTGGGCATCGCGTCCTTTTGCTCCTTACTTAGCGCGTCTCCGCCGCGCGGAACGAGCTTAAACGCATCTACGCCCAAGCGGTCCTTTGCAGCGGTAATACAGCGCTCGCAGACGATACAAAGGCTAGGATCATAGCTTAAATATCCCCAATCCTGCACCTCGCGCGCCGTATCGCGGATAGCGTAGCTTTGGGTATTTGTGCGCATCAGATGGGCTAAATTTTGAAGCTCGCACTCGCCGCTTTGATCGCAAACCCCGCACGCCATCGGATGGTTGATACAATAAACCTGCGTAATCGCCTCGCGCTCGGCGTCGATCTCGGGGCTACGGCTGTAAACAACCATACCGTCTTTGGTCTTGGCGTTGCAGCTATAGACGCGCTTGCCGTCCGCTTCGACCATACAAAGTCTGCATGCGAGCGTCGGCGTGCCGCCGCTTAGATAACAAAGCGCGGGGATAAAAACGCCGCAGCGACGCGCGACCTGCAAGATATACTCGCCCTCGTCGCACTCGCAAGCTTTACCGTCGATCGTGATCTTTGCCATTTTAAACCTTAGAAATTTCTGCGAGTTCGAAATTATAACCGCCAAAGCCCTGTCCGCCCGAGCCCAAAAGCGCGATCGTGCCCTTTAGCTCCTCATCCAAAATAAATTCTTTTTCTAAATTTAGGTGCGGCGTTTTGATACGGACGCGATCGCCATTTGCGATCTTTGCGACCATGCTAAAATACCTTCCGCCGATTAGTCGGTCGTCCGCATCGTGTTTGAAAACCACGGCGCCGTCGAAATTCTCAGGCTCTTTTAGAGGACTTAAATTTGCCCGCTCTTGCGCGCCCAAATCCGCTTGCTCGCCGCGTAAGCTTAAAATTTTAACCCCGAATTTTGCCGCTATGATAGATATAAAAGCCCTGATATTTTCGGCGTCGGGATGAGTTTTAATGAGCGCATCATCGATCAAAAGCGCGTCGCAGCCGCTTTGCAGAAACTCCGCGATCTGCTCGATCTCCTCCTCACCCACGCTGCTTTCGCCGCTTAGATACTCCAGATCCAACTCCGCAAAATAAGGCTCGTCGCAAAAACTAGCGCAGATTAGCGCCAGCACGAAGCTTTGCGCGCCGATCTCGCATTTTATCAGCTCGCCCGGAAGATGCGGATCTTGCAACGGCGATACGCTTAAAATTTCAGCGCTCTTAAAACCTTCTGCAAGCGCGGGATTTTGCAGGCTAAGCAGCGACGCGAAATTTAAAATTTTCATCCTCTCCCCTTTTTGGCGACGACCATCCAATCGACTTGGTTATAGCGTATCGAGCTTAAAAGCGTGGAATTTAGCCCCTCCACCAGATCGGCGCTCTTTTGAACCGCGCTGAAATCGCCCATCTCAAACATAAAGATCATCGTCTCGCCGCGAGCGGAATTTTTTAAAATTTCGCCCATGCGGTTTAAAAATTTATCGCCCAGATGCCTCAAATCGTAGCGCTTCATCGATCCACCTCGCCTAAGATAATATTCGTGCTGCCGATGATCGCCGAGGCGTCGGCAAGATACTGCCCGGGTAAAATTTCCTCATAGATCGCGCAGTGCCAAAAGCTCGGCGTGCGGATCTTAAGGCGATACGGGCGGCTTTCGCCCATCGAGCGGATATAAAATCCAAGCTCGCCCTTAGGGCTCTCGCTCGCGGCGTAAATTTCGCCCACGGGCGGGCGCAAACCCTGCGTAACCAGCACGAAATGCTGCATCAGCGAGTAGTTCTGCGTCATGATCTGCTCTTTGCTCGGATTTACGTAAGCGGGATCGATCGCTAAAATTTGCGGATCGCTTAGCGGATAGTGTTTCGCGCACTGGCGCAAAATTTTAAGGCTCTCGCGCATCTCCGCCATATAACACTTATAGCGCGCGTAGCAATCGCCCTCGCTCGCATACGGCACGTCGAAGTCAAGCTCGTCGTAAATGAGATAGGGCTCTTCTTTTCGGATATCCCACGCATGCCCGCTAGCGCGCAGCGTTACTCCGCTACAGCCGCAGCTAAGGGCGTCTTCGTGCGAGATCACGCCCACGCCTTCGGTTCGCATTAGCCAAATTCTATTCGTATCGAGTAGATCTTCAAGCTCTTTAATGTCGCTCGGGAATTCGTCGCAAAATTTCAACATCTCTTCTAACCAGCCGTTAGGCAGATCCAAAAATACGCCGCCGATTTTGATATTATTGTGCGTAAGGCGCGCGCCGCAGTATTTTTCTATGAGATCGAGTATGTATTCGCGCGAACGAAAGCAGTATAGAAACACCGTCATCGCGCCGATATCAAGCGCGTGCGTACCCAAAAACAGAAGGTGCGAGCTGATGCGATTAAGCTCCAGCAAGATCGTGCGGATGATCTGCGCGCGGCGCGGCACTTCGATGCCGCAGAGCTTCTCGACCGCGGCGCAAAAGCCGTAGTTGTTCGAGCCCGATGCGACATAATCGATGCGATCTGTTACTGGGACGAACTCCGCGTAAATCATATTTTCTGCCATCTTTTCGATGCCTCGGTGCATATAGCCCACGCCGGGGCGGGCTCGCACGATGCGCTCGCCGTCAAGCTCCAGCACGAGCTTTAGCTGACCGTGCGCGCTTGGATGCTGCGGACCGAAATTTAAGATAATATTCGCGCCCTCGCGCTCGTACTCGATGTTTTCGAAAAACGGTCTTAGCTTGCTTGGATTTTGCATTATTTTCTCTTTGTGATGATCTTGTAAATTCCGCGTTTAGCGCGTTTTACGAAGCGCACGCCGCCCTCTTCCTGATATTCTTGTAAAATTTTTTCTTGCGGCCGCGGCTCGCCGTAACCGCCCTCGTGATAGAGCCGCGTAAAGTTAAAGGTATCTTTTTCATCCACGAATGCGGAATTTCGGTTTTCTTCGCCGATCCGCTCACGCGCGCCGACCCCAAAAATTTTATCCACCTCATACCACTTGGCGAACTCGTCTCCTTGCAGCGGATAGGACTTTAAAAGCGGGTGTCCGAACCAATCATCAGGCATTATTAGGCGCGCCAAATTTGGATGATTTTCAATCCAAACGCCCATCATATCGTATAGCTCGCGCTCCGCCCAGTTCGCGCTTTTATAGATGCCCGTAGCGCTTTGCAAAAAGCTCTCATTCGGCACGAAGCACTTTAGCCGCGCGCGGCGCACCCTTTTGATATCCAAAAGCTGATAGAAAACCTCGATACCGCCGCGAGCCTCGGTAAAATCCACGCCGCTTAGCTCACATAAAATTTCATATCCCGCGCCCTTAAGCGCACGCAGCGCCGCTAAATTTTGCGCGGGCTCCACGTAGAGTACGAGAGTGTTAAATTCCACGTATGAGTTTAAAATTTGGATGCCTTCAAGCACGTCCAGATCGTCTTTGAAATCGCTCTCGTTTGCACTGGATTTAAGCGTTTCCTCGGGAATGAAAAATCTATCTTTGTAGTAATTTTTTTTACTCTGATCGCCTTTGGGATTAAATTTTCTCATCAGATCAGCCTTTTTGCTTTCTGCGCGCGGCGCGGAGTTTGGGTGCGGATCTTTTTTTGCAGCACCATCATCGCAAACTGCAACGTCTCGGGGCGCGGCGCGCATCCCGGCAAATAGATATCCACGGGCACTATGCGGTCGCAGCCTTGAACGGTCGCATAGGTATTAAACATCCCCCCGGTATTGGCGCAGCTGCCCATGCTGATAACCCATTTGGGCTCTGGCATCGCGTCGTATAGGCGGCGCGTAAATTCGGCGTGCTTTTTGCTAAGCGTGCCTGCGATTATCATCACGTCCGATTGCTTGGCGCTTGCGCGAAATATCGTGCCGAAGCGGTCAAAGTCAAATCTGCCCGCGCCCGCCGCCATCATCTCGATCGCGCAGCACGCAAGCCCGTACGTCATCGCCCACAAAGAGTTGCTCCTACCCCACGCAATTAGCTTATCGACGGTGGTAAGAACTACTGGAAGCCCGTTTTCGCGCGCGTAGTTTATCTTATGCTCTGCCAATTTAGCGCTCCTTTTTTCCAGGCGTAGATGAAACCGATGCCTAATAATACGATGAAAAACGCCATCTCTACAAGCCCGAACACGCCTAAAATTTTAAAATTTACCGCCCACGGAAACATAAAGATAATCTCGACGTCAAAAAGTATGAAAAGCACGGCTATCAAAAAAAAGTGGGAGTTCATTCGGTTAGGCTGCTTGACGGCCTCGGGGCCGCTTTCGTAAATTTCGCCCTTTAGCCGTTCGTCGCGCCTGTCTGCTAAACGCGAGCCTACCAAAGAGGATAGTTTAACGATGAGCGAAAAGACGCAAAAGGCTAGGATTAGCATTACGAATATTCCGAAATACGGGCTTTGCAGCGGAATTCTAGACATTTTTCGCCTCGGTTTTAAAATTTAATGTGGATTGTAACGAAGTATTGATTTAATAAAGCTTAGCGCGCGCCACTAAATTCGCTTTTAAAATTAAAATTTATATACCTCGCCCGTGCGATTTAGTGGGGATTAAGGCGCGTGTGGTAAAATTTCGCGGATTTTAAGGGAGAGCTATGAAATCTAGCAAGATAAGTCTCATTTTCTACGGCATATTCTGCGGCGTAACAATCTATTTTCTTATCTGGGGATTCGGTTTTATAGGAAGCGGCGATAAAACGCTATTTTTGGTTTCGGTATTTTTGGGCATCTTTATGGCCTTTAATATCGGCGGAAACGACGTGGCAAATTCCTTTGGAACCAGCGTCGGAAGCGGCACCCTTAGTATCGCGCAAGCCCTTTGTATCGCGGCGGTATTTGAAGCAAGCGGCGCAGTAATCGCAGGCGGCGAAGTAACCTCGACGATTCGCAGCGGCATAATCGATCTTAGCAAAATGGACGTGCATCCGAGAGACTTTATCTACGTAATGATGAGCGCGCTTTTTGCGGCTGGCGCGTGGCTGCTTTTTGCCAGTAGAAAGGGTTTGCCCGTATCAACTACTCATGCGATCATCGGCGGTATCGTGGGCTCGGGGCTTACGCTAGGCGCCCTGCTTAATACCGCAGAGACTTCCGCGTTGTGGCTAGTGCAGTGGGATAAGATCGGCAAAATAGCGATCTCTTGGGTACTCTCGCCGATTTTAGGCGGAGTGATCTCCTTTGGAATTTTCTGGCTCATCAAACATTATATTTTGGATTACAACCGCTACGCTCAAATAAAGATCGACCGCATAAAGCGCGAAAAAAAATCCCTTCGAAAGCTTCACAAAAAGACCTTCGAGACTCTGGACGACATTCAAAAGATCGCCTATGCAGAAGCGCTAAATCACGATATTTACGCAATGCGCGATCCCGATTTCGATCCAAGCGAGCTGGATAGCGAGTATTATAAAAAGGTGATCGAGCTTGACGCTAAAAAAGAGAAGCTCAAATCCCATAAGGCCCTAGAGTACGGGATTCCTGCCGTAGCGGGTATCGGAGCCTTCGTGATCTCGGCGATGCTGATATTTAAGGGGCTGCATAATCTAAATTTCGGGCTTACGAATTTTTACAACTACCTCATCATCGGTATGTCGACGCTGATTACCTGGCTTTTGATGTTTATTTTCGCTAAAACCCTGCGCCGCTCAAATTTAAACAAATCCGCGTTTTTGATGTTTAGCTGGCTGCAGGTGCTCACCGCTAGCGGCTTTGCCTTTTCGCACGGCAGCAACGACATCGCAAACGCCGTGGGTCCGTTCGCCGCCATCATCGATACGATGGCTACGAATAGTATCAATCCCTCCACTCCCGTGCCGCAGCAGATTATGATAATGTTCGCAGTAGCCCTCATAGCGGGGCTTTGGTTCATCGGCAAAGAAGTAATCGCCACCGTAGGCACCAATCTTACGAAAATTCACCCCGCCTCTGGCTTTAGCGCCGAGCTCGCAAGCGCCGTCGTCGTCATGGCGGCATCGGTGCTGGGGCTGCCGATCTCCTCGACTCATGTGCTAATCGGCGCGATTTTAGGAATCGGTTTGGTAAATCACAGCACGAACTGGTCGCTGATGAAGCCGATCGGGCTAGCGTGGATCATCACCCTGCCCGTCTCGGCGCTGCTTTCGGCGTTTGCATTCGTGCTTTTGCGCCACGTATTTTAGGCTAAATTTAAAAATCCGCTCTCTGAAATTTTAAAATTTCGCAAATTTCTACGCGGGCTAAATTTTAAAATTTCACGGCGTCGAAGCGAGTAAATTTTACAGCTCCTCTTGCGGCGAATCACAGCGTAAAAGCCGCTAGCGGCGGCACAGACTCGCCCGCACGCCCTATAAAATTTAATAAAATTTTAGCTACAATCGCACTTTTAAATTTAGGAAAGCTATGAGTAAATTTGAAATTTTTAGATCCACCCTCGCCGTGATGATGGGCTACGTGCCGCTGGGGCTGGCGTTTGGTATCTACGGCATCAGCCAAGACCTGCCCGTATGGGCACTGGCGCTAACCTCGCTGCTGATCTACGCAGGCAGCGTGGAGTTCGTGCTGATCGCCTTCATCGTAACCCACGCCTCGCTCGTAGATACCTTCGTCGTGGCGTTTTTGCTAAATTTTCGCCATTTTTTCTATACGATGTCGGTGCTGGACGAGCTGCGCTTCGTGCGTCATAAAATTTACGCCGTATATGCCCTTACGGACGAAACCTTTGCGCTGCTAAAAGCGCGTGCGTTTTTGCGCCCCGAGGAGCTTAGCGGCGAACAGCCCGTAACGCCGCAAAGGCTAAAAGAGCTTGATCTGCTCTATAATCTAACCGCGGTCTTAAATCACTCCTACTGGGTCGCGGGCGTCGTTGTAGGAGCTGTTTTGGGAGCAAGCTTGAAGCTTGATTTTAGCGGAGTCGAGTTTAGCCTGACGGCGCTTTTTGCAATGCTAACCTATGAGGTTTTTAAAGCAAACCCGCAATACAAAGTGCTATTGCTGGGCTTTGCCTGCGCATTTGCGGGGCTTTTTATCTTTCCTACAAAATACTTTTTATTCGGCACTCTGATTTTCGGCACTGCGGTTTTGCTGCTCTTTCGTAAATACTTCGAGCGACCTTCACGCACGGGACGCAGGCTGCGAAAATTCCTAAAAAGGAGCAGGTAGTGGAAATTTTGCCCTATATCTTTCTGGCCTCGCTCGCTACGATTTTGACGCGATTTTTGCCGCTGTTTCTTTTTAAGAAAAAGACCGCGAGTCCAAATCTGGAATATTTGCAGAAAAACTCCGGACTTTTGATAATGGTCGTTTTGACGATCTATGCGCTTAAGACGATGCTGCCTAGCTTTTCGGGCGAGCAGACTTTTAGCGCAGACGTGCTGCAAACGGCAGCGCTGATACTTTGCCTGATTATGGCGTTTGTCGTGCATGCTAAATTCCGCAATTCGCTCGTTACGATAGCGCTTCCTACGCTAATATATATGGCGGCGCTACGCTTTTTATTAAATTATTGATAAATTTATAAGTTAGTTTTCGATAAACTTCAAAAGTTAATTTTTAAATTTAAAAAAGGTTAAAGTTTTATGAATTTTATCAGTCAAATGGTGCATAGCTTCGCCAAAAAATACGCCGCCGAAACTATGCAAAAATCCCTATATAACTCCCTTAGGATCGACATCACACAGGAAAATATCGCTAAAATTCCAAAACCCGATAAAAAATATATGCTCTACATGCACGTGCCATTTTGCCACACGTTTTGCCCGTACTGCTCCTTTCACAAATATGCCTACGAGCGCGGAGCGTGCAAGGCGTATTTCGGCGCGCTACGCACCGAGATGCAGCGCACGAAGGACGCAGGCTACGACTTTGAGACGCTTTATGTAGGCGGCGGCACGACGCTAATCGACGAGGATGAGTTAGCGCGCACGCTGGAGCTTGCCAAGTCGCTTTTTAGCATCAAAGAGGTCTCGTGCGAGAGCGACCCTAACCACATCGAGCCTGAGAGCTTGCTGCGATTTCGCGGGCTGATAGACCGCCTAAGCGTGGGGGTGCAGAGCTTTGATGATGATATTTTACGCAAAGCTTCGCGCTACGACAAATTCGGCTCGGGCGAAATTCTGCAAGAAAAGCTATCTCGAGCAGTCGGAATTCTACCGATTTTAAGCCTGGATCTGATCTTTAACTTTCCGTTTCAAACTCGCGAAATTTTACTTCGCGACATTGAAGCGGCAAAAGCGGTAAAACCGGAGCAGATCACGCTGTATCCGCTAATGAAATCGCCTTTGATGCGCGATCAAATAGCGCGAAGTCTCGGCGTTAGCAATGTAGATCACGAGGAGGAGTTTTACTCCATCATCTGCAAGGAATTTTCTAGCTGGCACCGCAGCAACGCATGGGCTTTTGCTCGCGAAAAATCAAATATGAGCGACGAATATGTGGGTACGAATCACGAATACGTGGGTATCGGAAGCGGCGCGTTTAGCTTTTTAGGCGGCAGGCTGCTCGTAAATGCGTTCAACCTCGAAGAGTACGCAAGCAGGGTGCGCAAAAACGAAAGCACCGTCATCGCCACCTGCGATTTTAGCAGATCCGAGCGCGCGAAATACCTCTTTTTGACCGAGCTTTTTAACGGCGAGATCGATATCGCTAAATTTAACGCCGCGAACGATATAAATTTGCGTCGCGAACTGGGCAGAGAGCTTAGCCTGCTAAGGCTGGCAGGAGCCGTGCGGATCGAGGACGAGATCATCCGCACGACGGAATTTGGCGCGTATTTGTGCCTTGTTTTGATGAAGGAATTTTACACCGGCATGGACAAGGTGCGCGCGGCGTTTCGCGACGATGCCAAGAT
>CAUUQJ010000032.1:0-9098 GCA_963547085.1 uncultured Campylobacter sp.
AAAGCAGAGTATTAAAAATCGCGCGATCAATAGAGAGGGCTGCCAAGGAAGCGCCTGCCAGCAAACACAAAATCCATCGGGAATGCATTTAGACTCGAGCTCCGGTACGCATAATCTAGTAGATAAAAATAATAGACCTATAAGCGTCGATCCCGGGGATGTAGCGGAGGAAGCTTATATCGTAAGAGATGGCTCGGGTAATGTGCTTAGACTTAACGACGATTATAAAGCACATCTTGGATCCGCAATTGACATGTGGGGAGATGTTTATCATTCAACTTATGTAGATTGCTCCAAAATAGATTGCAATAAAAAATTTAAAGTATTAAAAGAAACATACGATGGGAATACTTGGAATTATAATTATGAACTCGTAGAAAGAGAGATCGAAAAACATACCCTTGCCGACGGAAGAACTTACGGAACCATAAAAAGAGATTCTAGCGATGCAGACGATGGAACAAAATCCCATAAATTATCTTTTTTAACTCCGGGAACGGACGGCTATAATTCCATACAATATACCGATAGGACGCTGGATACCGAAACGCAACAATTAAATTTGGATTTTGAGAAAGAGCTTAGCCTATTTAACATCATTGATAATTCCATATCATACGGCGGACTTTTAGATAAGACCGATAAATCGATGACGAACAAAGACGGGTTTTATGCAGGCGATTCACGATGGTGGGATAGTATATTTTTCGGTAATGTAAATAATGTGCCAAATCCAGATTGGCATATGAATGGCAATCTAAGAAGCAATACTACGGCGGTTAACACCTATCTGATCCCAGTGCAAACTACGACTACGGCAAGCTATATCGGGGATGAAATTCAAATAACTAAATATGTAGGCTTTGATCTCGGCTATCGCTACGACAAGGTAAAACATAAACCGAAATATACCGGCTATCCCGAAGTGCCCAGAGGCATCATAACCGGTTTGTGGGTGCCGTATCCTTACAACCCCTATGACGGAATACATGGTTACTACACTCCTTATGGAGAGGAAAATTATCAGCAAAATTTAAAATTCCTGCTAAGAGAGAAGGAATACAAAAGCGGCTCATATAAACTAGGTCTAAATTTAGACCCACTGGATTGGATGAGAATACAGCTAAAAAGTTCTAAGGGTTTCCGCGCTCCAACATCAGACGAAGCGTATATGACCTTTAAGCATCCGGACTTTTCTATCCGTCCTAATATATTTTTAGAACCAGAAATCGCAAGGACAAAAGAGATCGCTCTTACCTTTTATAGCGAGAGAAGCCGCATAACTTTTGATGTTTTTAAGACGGATTATAAAAATTTTATCGATCTTGAATTTTTGGGAAATTTACAAGTCGTAGATCAGCAGATACCGTATCCGTTTTATCAAAACGTAAACCGAGATAGCGCCAAAGTGCATGGATTTGAGATAAATACTCATCTGGAGCTCGGCGATGTATCGGAGAGCCTGGAGGGATTTAGGCTGGGATATAAATACAGCAGACAAAAGGGCAGAATGTCGTGCGCCAGCAACGGCTCAAACGCCAATGATTCAAACTCCGGATGCAGTAAGGGCGAAGAGGTACCGATGAATGCGATCCAACCGCCTACTTCCGTTTATAATATCGGCTATTCTACGCCCGGCGACAAATATGGCATTGATCTTTTTATCACCGACGTAGGGGCCAAGAAACGCAAAGATACATACAATATGTATTGGAAAAGCCAAGTCGAAAGAACGGATCCGTATTGGGGGCATATCGATGCTTCTATAGTAAACGGAGAGCCCGTAACCGATAATACCAAAGGTTGGCGAAGCGGCGATTATACGGTAGTGGACGTTATTGCTTATGCAAAGCCGCAAAAAAATTTTAACTTTAGTCTAGGCGTTTACAACCTAACCAATGCCAAATATATCACTTGGGATAGCGCGCGCTCGATCAGGGCTTTTGGAACGGTCAATATGATCGATCAAGCGACGGGTGCGGGCATCGGTAGGTTTTACGCGCCGCGCAGAAATTTTAGATTTAACTGGGAGGTAACGTTTTAGTTCTTGGTGTGTTTCGATCCAAAATTTAAAACGAATTTCGAATCCAGGGCTCAAGTTGATCAAATCGAGCCCTGGATTGCAATTTACGCTTTAAATTTATATCCAATGAGCCTTTGCAACGCAAGAGCAAGATCGCTTCGTATTTTTGGCATTTTGATAAAATTTTTAGCGATATAATTTTCGCCGAACAGTAACATTTTGCGCGCGCATTAAATTTGTATATCGCCGCTTTCGTTTATGTGGTTTTGGCTCAGAACCTACCGCCGTGCGGTATAAATTTTACATTTCTATCGATAAAGCCTTTTTTTATTAAGGTCAAAGACAAACTTTCATATCACCTAAATTTGCTCGCCGTATGATCCTAATAAAGACGAGTTAGAAGCACCGAAGACATTTAACAACCGCACGCAAAACTACGGCGGCAGAATGAGACCTACGATAAGGCGTACAAGACGATGCTTAAGACAAATGTTTTTTATTTATGCTTTAATACGCGGAAAAATAAAGACGAATTAGCCTCTATTTTTCTCGATTTCATATAAAATTTTGATTTTTTTACAAGCTCTTTGTAAGATACAGAACCCCAAGGCAATATATAATAAAATGGACAACTTACTAATGCCGTAAAACCATATGGAAAACGTTGCGATTAAAAAGGCTATTAATATAAAATCCCAAATTATAGCTAGAGCCTGTTTCGCTCTCATATAATTTGAATACTTAGCTAAAATCGAAATATGCGTTATGCTGGGCGACTCAGGGGAAAGATAACAATACGTTACCTCGACTATATCGCCGTTATCAGCAAACCATTGATCGGGATAGTCGAAAAATCTTATTCCTTTTACCTCAAATGTTATATACAGTCCGTCTCGCCCCCAGTCTGTTTCTAAGTTTTCCATCTTGCCGATAATTGTGAAAAATTTCAATTCACTTGAAGCTTTCTTTTTTAAATGCCACATTATTTTCCTCCAAATTTCGGTAAAATTTCGTAAAATCCGCGCTACTTTCTGTGGCGTTCGCGCTAAAATTTTAATTTTTGCACACTCGCGTTAAGATAGGCGAGAAGTCCTATCAAAATCAATGTTACGATACGCAATCATAGAAATTCGCTAAAACCGAGCGAGCCCCTTTTTTGCAAACGCAAAGTATATTGCAAACAGTATCGCAAATACGGCAAAAACAAAGCCAAATGCGATTGCTATACACAGCACCTGAATTATATCCGATACAGCACATATAGCGCAAAGTCTTAAGCATCTGGGTGTGGCCGTACTTCTAAAGCCGCAAGCACACCCAAATACCTATCTTTGCAAAATGTACGCGCACGCGATCACTCTCGTTTAGAATTAAAGGCTTCACGGCGTATGCGAAAACATACGCCCTTAATCTCAAAAAGCGCGAATATATCGATACCTTTGCGCAATGTATGGACGCTCAAATTTTCGATTCTGCCCGTGATTTTGCTTTTAGCTTCAGATTTTGGCAGAAGGTTCATATCTATAGTCCGCTCGCCGAAAGGTGCAGCGGATTAAAATGCATAGAATTGTAAAGTTGAGCTTACTTACGATAATGTTTAAAGTTCCGTCCTGCGCGAGTTAAATTTTATATAATTTTAAAATCGAGCCAAACCCGAGCATACATTCGATCCCGGGGATTTTTTATAAAATTTCAAAATTTTAAATCGCTGCTTTCAACTAAAATTTTTAAATTTCCGAATTCTCACACGCCATAGAAATTCAAATTTCGCAAATTTAAAAATTTGAATCGGATGTGCAAATTCAGCACAAATTAAAACTCTATAAATTTTAAATTTCGCTCGAATGCAGCGCAAATTTTAAACATTAAATCTAAAATGCATCACGTCGCCGTCTTGCACGACGTAGTCCTTGCCCTCAAGGCGCATTTTGCCCGCTTCTTTCGCCCTGCTCTCGCCGCCGCACGCGATAAAATCGTCAAATCCGATCACCTCGGCTCTGATAAATCCGCGCTCAAAGTCGTTGTGGATCACGCTCGCGGCTTTCGGAGCCTTCCAGCCCTTCGTGATCGTCCACGCGCGCACCTCCATCTCGCCCGCGGTAAAGTAGCTGATGAGGCTGAGCTTCGCAAAGGAGCGCTTGATGATGAGCTCCAGCCCGCTTTGCTGCGCGCCCAGGCTCTGCAGCATCTCGTGCGCCTCCTCGTCGCTTAAGCCTATGAGCTCCTCTTCGATCTTGGCGCAGAGCTTAATCACCTCGGCACCGCGGGCGTTTGCGTATTCTCTTACGCGCGCGACATATTCGTTATCCTGCGCGATGCCGTCTTCGTCCACGTTTGCGCCGTAGATTACATCTTTGGCGCTAAGCAGGCGCAGCTCTCGATTTAAAGCGATGTAGCTTTCGTCCTCTTTGAGCGCAAAATTTGAAGCGGGCTTGCCGTCGTTTAGATGCGCTAAAAGCTCGTTTGCCACGGCTAGCGCCTCTTTAGCGCCCTTTTGATTTGCTTTAGCTTCTTTACCGAGGCGCTCGATCTTGCGGCCAAGCTGCTCGATGTCCGCTAAAATAAGCTCGGTTTCGATGATCTCGATATCGCGGATGGGATCGACACAGCCTTCGACGTGGGTTATGTCGCCGCTTTCGAAGCAGCGCACGATATGAAGGATGATCTCGCACTCGCGGATATTCGAAAGAAATTTATTCCCCAACCCCTCGCCCTTGCTAGCTCCGCGCACGAGGCCCGCAATATCTACGAACTCGATGGTCGAATGCACGATGCGACCGGGCTTAACGATGTCCGCCAGCTTTGCTAGCCGCGCATCGGGCACGGGCACGACCGCCTTATTGGGCTCGATCGTGCAGAATGGATAGTTCTGCGCCTGTGCGTTTTGTGCGCCGCTAAGCGCGTTAAAGGTAGTAGATTTACCGACGTTCGGAAGCCCTACGATCCCTACTGAAAGCCCCATCTACGCGTCCTTTAGCTCTTTGGCTAGAGCCTGCAAGAAATATAAGTTTGCTCTCACGCCCGCGCCAGTCGCGCCCGCTACGTAATAGCCCCACGCCTTTTCCAGATACGCAGGCCCTGCGATATCAAGGTGCAGCCACCTGTCTTTATACTCGTCTTTTATAAATTTATCCAAAAACAGCCCCGCGGTTATCGCGCCGCCGTATCTGCTAGAAGCGCAGTTGGAGACGTCCGCGATACTGCTTTTAATTAGCTCGCGCAGATAATCGTTAAATTCCAAAATGCTAAATAGCTCGCCGCTTGATCCGCTAAAATCTTTAAATTTACGCTTTAGCTCCTCGCTGTTTCCCATGATACCGCTAGTGTATTCGCCTAGCCCCACGACGCAAGCGCCGGTAAGCGTCGCCATATCGATTAGCAGATCTGGCTCAAGATCCTGCGCGTAGCTTAGGCAGTCGGCAAGCACGAGTCTGCCCTCCGCGTCGGTGTTTCGTACCTCGATACTCACGCCGCTGCGACTAAGCAGCACGTCGTCGGGTTTATACGAATCGCCGCCGATCATATTTTCGGTAGCGCCGATAACCGCGTGTATCTCAAACGGCAGCTCAAGCTCGGCAGCACCCTTGATGATGCCCATCGCAGCAAGCGCGCCGCTTTTATCGCTTTTCATCGTAAGCATATAATCGGCAGGCTTGAGGCTTAGCCCGCCGCTGTCGTAAGTAAGCCCTTTGCCGACGAAAACGACGCGCTTTAGGCAGCGCTGCGGTTTATAGATCAGATGGATGAGGCGCGGCGGATGAGCGCTGGAGCGATTTACCGCCAAAAACGCATTCATATTCTGCTCGCGCAAAAAGTCCTCGTCGTAAATTTTAACGCTCACGTCGTCGTAGTTCGAGGCTAGAATTTCAGCCTCGCTCGCCATCTTTTCGGGCGTGTAAATTTCAGGGATCTCATTGACGCCGTCGCGCGCAAAATTTGCGGCGTTTGCCATCACGATGCCCTGCTGCAGCCCGTAGTTCATCTTTTGCACGTCGGGGCTACTGCCGCCGTACTCCTGCGTAGAGATTAAAATTTCATTCAAGCTGGAGTTTTTCTTCTCGCTTTTGTATTTATTAAACTCATAGCCGCCCAAAAGCACGCCCTCGACCATCGCCATTGTGCTTCTGCGGTCGCAGCCGCATTTGTAAAAGGCGATTTTGAAATTTTTGATCGCATAGCCCTTAAGCGCGTTGTATGCGCTTGCAAGTGCTGTGCGAACGCGGTCATATTCTAGCGCCTTGACGCCGACGTACAGCCGCCCGCTCTCGGCTAGCAGCAGATTACCCTCGCCTTTGTAATTAAAAAGCGCAAACTTATCCGCGTCTTTAATAAATTCGTGATTTAAATTTTTGTCCACGACCAAAATAACTTCAAAATCCGCCTCTATCTCGTTAATTTTACGATCTAGCAGTTTTACTTTCATCTCGTTCCTTTCGTGAGTTCATAAAGTGATTTTCCATACGTTTAAATAACCTAAAAAATAGATATAAAATTCCGCCTATAATAGGTATCGCAAAATACCAGTGTTGCTCGATTAGCCGCAGCCCACTCCAAATCTCCTCGCCGAAATACCACGCCAAAACCATCGTCGCACCCGACCAGCACCAAGCGCTAAAAAGATTGATAATCGCAAATTTCTTTGCGCTGTAGCGAGTGATGCCGATACTCATCGGGATGATGACGCGGAAGCCATACATATAGCGCTGCATTAAAATTATCGGCCAGCCGTAGCGTTGCAAAAGCAGGTGTGCGATCGCAAATTTTCGGCGCTGCGCTGCGAGTTTTTTACTGATATATTTTTTATTGTAGCGACCGATATAAAAATAAAACTGATCGCCGCAAAATGCTCCAAGCCCTGCAACAAAGATACCTAGCGGCAAATTTATATGACCCTCGTGCGCCATTATGCCGCCTAAAATCAGCGCGATTTCGCCTTCTAAAATGCACCAAACGAAAAGCACGATATAGGCGTATTGGTGGTATTCTTGTAATAAATTTTTAAGTAGCTCTTCCAAAATCACGCCTCTAAAACGCAATAAACGTTTGTGCGACGCGAAAACTCGCCTAGATCGTTTAACTCGCGCAAATTTAATAAAAAGCACGCCTCGACGCATTTAGCCTGCGTCTGCGCGATGAGATCTAATGCCGCTCGTGCGGTGCCTCCGGTGGCGATAAGATCGTCGATTAACAGCACCTTGGCATCTTGCACCGCGGCAAAGGCATCCACGTGCATCTCAACCTGATCGAAGCCGTATTCAAGGCTGTATTTTTGCGAAATCGTGATATAAGGAAGCTTCTTTGGCTTTCTAATCGGCACAAAAGCTACTCTCAACCTCGCAGCAAGTGCCGCTGCAAAAATAAATCCGCGACTTTCTATGCCTACTATGTAATCAAGTCCGTAATCGGCGTAGCGCTCGGCTAGATGATCAAGCAGGAAATTAAACGCCTCGCGATCGCCTACTAGCGTCGTGATATCGTAAAACAAAATACCAGGCTTTGGGAAGTCACGCACGGTGCGGATCGAGCGAAATAAATAGCTTTTTTGCTCGCTGCTTAGGCTTTTCATAGCTTACCTCTTTTCAATCTTGCGTTTTGGATTTTTAAGCTGCAGTTTTCGCTCTCCTCGTTTTGCAGAGCCTCAATGCCGAAGCGAAGGGCGGTTTTGAGCTTTTCGTTATCGCTTTTAAGCTTTGAAATTTTCTGCTCGCTTTTACGAAGAAGGGCGTAAATTTTAGAATTTTTTCGGATCGATAGAATAAGTAGCGCTGCAAAAAATAGCGCTAAAACGCCTAATGCTACGCTCATTGCTCGCCTCCTTCATTTGTATTTACAAAGCGCATAGTAGCGGAGGTTGCGCTAAAATAGGCAGAATTTATGCCTCTAAAATACGCGTTAGAAAGATTTGCTCCCTTTAAATTTACGCTCGCAATAGCAGAATTCACATCTTTTAAACCTGCACTAGCACAATTTGCGTTTTCTGGCTTAACGCTCATGCAAACAGAATTTGTAGCCTTGAAATTTATAATTGCTGGGTTCAAACCAACAAAATCCTTGCGGCTAGCTTTTTGAGTGAAATTTTTCTCGCAAACGCTCTCGCGTGTAAAATTTAACGTAGAATTTGCACTAGTAGAATTTTTATCTAATGGAGTCTTCCTATCAAAGATTATCTTTGCGTGCGCAGAATTTAAATTTATATGATGTGCACCACCAAAGCTTATCAAGGAATTCTCGCCGGTAAATAAGGAATTTTTATCGTTAAGGCTCCGCACAAAATTTGACGCGGAATCCGTGCCGATGGGATTTTTGTCGGAAGGATTTTTACCACCGAAGCTTAATTTGGAATTCCGCCCATTTAAATTAGCGCCACAGCTTTGTTCCGTAAAATTTTGAGCGGAATTCTGCATGAAATTCTCCCCATCAAATCCATGCGCGCAATTCGCACTGCCGCAAACGCCTAGCTTTGCGACGCGCTTAATGTGCCTGCCGCCCGCGAAATCAGTGCTAAAAAACGCCCTAATCATATCTTCAATCACCAGCGCGCCCATCAATCGCTCGCCGAAGGCTAGGACGTTGGCGTCGTTGTGCTCTCTAGCTAGTCTAGTGCTCGTCGCGTCATGACACAGCGCGCAGCGGATGTGAGCGTGGCGGTTTGCGGCAATGCTGATACCGATGCCCGTACCGCAAATCAAAACGCCGTAAATGCCGTAGTCGGTGGAATTTAAAATTTTATCTTTGCCTGCATTAGGGCTTACGGCTGCATTTACGCTGGTAGTCATGCTTTCGCTAGCGTTAAAATTTTGACGACTAGCGTTTTTAACAGCGTTAAAATTTTCATTTTTCCCGCTACATTGTATGGCGTCGTTAAAATTTCCACAGTCGTTTATACTTGCGACAAAATTTCCGTTACTGCCCGCTTCGGAATTTTCCGCGGCTGCAGCGGAATTTATGCCGTCGTTTTCTTTAAAATTTTCACTTCGCGCACAAGCTTCACATTCGGCTAAAATTTTATCCGCCAACGTGCCCGCAAAATCGGGATAGTCCACGCTCGCTTCGGCACTATGCGTGCCAAGATCGA
>CAUUQJ010000033.1:0-9042 GCA_963547085.1 uncultured Campylobacter sp.
TTCTATTATTTCAAATGAAATTTAGCTAAGGAGCGAACATGGATGCGAAGCTTTATCTAAACAAGGCTATAATGCAACTCTCGCGAGGGCTTGAGGAGGGCGGCGTGCAGAGTCTAAAAGCGGCACTAGAGGGCGAAGGCGACGAGGTTAGCAAGACGCAAGTTCGCGTGATCTTAGGCGAATACTACGCGATGAAGGGCGAGCCCGCGCAGGCTAGGGAGTGTCTAGGACTCGTGGCGCAAGACGCCGAGCGACTGCAGGATTAATACGAAGACCTGCTGGACGATGAAATTTGCAGAACCGATATGCTTTTAGATATGATCGAGCGCTTCGGGTTTTTAGCGAAATAGAACGGCTCACGATATGCGGCGGCACAATAAGCGTCGCAGCGGCGATAAAATTTTAAGATCGGAGCGAAATGTCAGACTACTCATTTGAAACTATAGAGCAAATGCTGCTAAAATGCGTAGCCGAGGGCGGCGAGCCCGAGCTTGGCTTTCGCCTGCGCGGCGCGCAATACATGATCATCGCCTATGCGGATCGCTACTCGTTTCAAAGATGCGCGGACGAGGCGGGCACAAACGCAAGCGGCGAGCGGTATTTCGCCACGCTGCGAGAGCTCTACGCCGCGCCGCAGATAGTCGGGCGCTCGCTAGAGGAGCTTTGGAGCGAGACGGATGATTTTTACTGCTTTGATTTTGAACTATAAGACCTAGAAATTTTATGCGGCGGTGCAGAAAGCGTACGCGGTGCCGATACGCGGCGCTGATAAATTTGAATGAAATAAAATTTTGAAAGGACGCAAGCGGGCTCTGCTTGGGATGGCCTCGCTAAAGCCTGCGGCGAGAATGGCAAATTTAGTGCCGCAAAGTGCCCGAGCCGCTAGCGATAAAATTTTAAAACGGGGGCAAATTTAATGAAAAATTTTAACGACGAGCCGCAGAGGTCGCAGCAGCCTGAGCAAAATGGCGCCGAGCGCCTAAATCCGCCGCAATTTGGCAATAAACCCCTCGTCGTCAAAGACTACAACATCGTGGTATTCTTTATTTATAATCTAATCTTCGCCCCTTTGGCGGCACTGGTGTTTCTATATATAGGGGATATTTTCCCATACTATACGCCGTTTGTTTCCGTAGTATTCGCCATCGTGTCCCATCTAAACAGCGCCCATACGCGCTTTGTTTATTTGACGGACAGGAGCATCAACTACGTCAATAAAGGCAAAATCACGAAATCTATAAAATTAGATGAAATATCGCTAATAAAATTCACCGCCACGCCGCTATTCGGACATATCGTGCCGGCCAGAAATTCCGCAGGTATTGTATTTTCGTTCATCGTAATAGCCGTCGCGTTTGCCGGATTTTTACAGAGCTTTAGGGGATTTATAATTTTTATTATGAGCCTGACGGCATTGATTTTGCCGTTTTTCGCCTCTAAGCTGATTTTTTCAAAGATCACGGAGGGGAAATTTAGCTTCCGTGCGATCGATACTTTGATCATCTATGACGGCAAGGGCGAATTTATTAGTTTTATGATGAGCGAAACGGACTTTGAAAGGGTTTGCCGCTACATGCTGAAAGAGCGGCAGATCAGCCCGTCAAAATTTCAAAAGCAGTTCGCGATATTTCAATGAAAGTGTTTATTAGACGATATCGGCGTTAAAATTTAAAAAGCCGTTTCGGCTCCTTAAATTGGTTGCAAGTTAAATTTGTGCGTAAATTTTATAATTTCGCGTGCGTTAAAAGTTTACGGCTTGCACGTTAAATCATACGATGCGCACGCTAAAATTTTACAGCGCGGTACGAAATTTTAAGACGCACGGCGTGAAATTTGAAATTCCGCGAAATGCCCTAAATTTCAAAAAATTTTACGAAATTTCGCGGAGCCGCGGAATTTCGCGGAGCCGTGAAATTTTAAAAGCTCCGCAAATTTAGCTCACGCTACCACCGAATGCCCGCTTCCAGCCAAAACTGCCTGCCCGCCTCATAGACTAGATCGAGCGAGGTGTCGCTGCTAAGCCTTGCTTTGTTGCGCTTATTTAGGACGTTGTAGATGTCTAAATTCGTAAAAAATTCCACCTCGCCCGCCATCTTTTTAGCGTATCCGATGCGCGCATCCCAGCTGTAGCTTTTGCCGAGATTTACCTTTTCGTATTTGTCGTATCTGGCAGGATACTTGCCCGCAGGCGTCCTGCCCGTGCGGGCGATCGCTTCTTGTGAGCCTTTAAACGAGAGGAAGTTATTCACGCTGATGCCGTAGCTTGGAATTTTGGTGATGATGTTTAGGCTCGCAGTCCAAGGCCTAGCGTAGTCCTGCGCCGGAAGCTCCGATAACCTCATCAGTCTGCCGTCGTATTCGACGATCTTTTCATCTTCAAGCGTTTCTCTATCAAGCGATATGTCATAAAGGGTGTTGTTCGTTTTCATCTTGATGTGTTCAAAGCCTAGCTCAAAGCCATTTAGCGTACCGGAGGCCTCATAATCATCGATCGTTTTAACGCCGAAGGTTAAAATTTTATTTTCGCTTCTGCCGTCATTAGTAAAGGTTTGATAGTTGTTTTGGTAGTTCGGATTCGGCGCTAGGCCTAGATCTCTTCGCGTGGATTTGATGATCTGATCCCTACCCTTGCGGCTTACATATTTGCCGAAAAACTCAAAATTTCCAAGCTTTTGCTTTGCCCCGAATACCAGCTCATCCTCATAAGGCACCTTTAGCTCGTTAAATTTAGTTAGAGACGGGTCTTTTGGCAGTTGCGTCCAGTTTTGCGTATAGGCATTGCGCGGGCGCGTGTAGGTAGTGGCGAGCCCCTCTCGCCCCTCTCTTAATTTGTAGGTAAAGAGATTGCGCCCGTAGTAGCGGTTTGCACCGAAGCTAAGAATCGAATCGCCATCGCCAAAAATATCGTAGTAGCTGTTAAATCTCGGCGCCGCAGTCGTTTGCTTCATATAATCGTCCCTACTTAATCTTACGCCCGGCCGCAAGGTAAGATCGCCGATTTTTATCTCATCCTCCAGATAAACAGCCAAGCTCTTCATATCTACCTTGGTATTGCCCTTGTAATAGCTTTTCTGCGTAAGAAACTGGCCGCTGCTGCCGAACCTCGCAAAAGAATCGTCTATCGAACAGAGCTCGTCATTCGGATCGCAAGCATTTACGCCCGCAGGTAGCGGTACCGGTCGGCTGGCGGTCATAAATTCTTTTCTTACGTTAAATTTAGCCTCTTGCTTTTTAAACTCAAAGCCCGTGATAAATCTATGCTTGCTGCCGCCGAGATCAAATTCGTTAAACTCCAGATCTGCGTTGTATGAAAAGCTCTTTTGCGTCTGATCGAGATCCCCATAGCCGCCTTCCATTGCCGCAGCAGATAAAAATTTACCGCCCCAATTCTTTACGTTTGAGTATTGCCAAGCCCTGTAATATTCATTCTCCGCATCGCGCGAACTCTCCAGTTTGCTGTAGGATAAAATTTGATTAAACCTAGCGAAATCGCCATCGTAGTCGGCTTTAAGCGCTAAATTTAAACCTCCCGATTTCATATCTGCGTATGAATCCTTGATATGGTCGTTAAACATCTTGTTTCGCTCGGGCGCGTAGGTTACGCTCGGCGTGATAGTTAGGCGGTCGCTTGCATACCAAAGCGCCTTTAGGAAGTAGTTGTCAATATTTCGCCTCTGAACTCGCTCGGTGATGGTCGTATCGGCGTTGTATCTTCTGTCGTAGGCCTTGAGCGGAATTTTACTTCTAGTATTGGTGTAGCCGAACATCAAGCCCAGATCCTCGGTAACGGTGCCCTCTAAATTTAATCTCGTGATCCACTTATCGAATCTCGGCTGATTTAGCGGCGTAGCGGAGTTTTCAAAGCTCTGTTCATCGCCGTAGATATGGTATCTAGTCCAGCTATCCTCGGTGTGCTGCATCGAAAACTTGCCGTGAAAACCCGCGCGCGGATCTCGCGTCTTAGCCTCCACTACGCCGCCGGTAAATCCGCCGTATTTGGCGGAGACGCCGCTATCGTGCACCTCGACGCTTCGTAAGAAATCGCTATCGATCGCCATACCTTGCGAGACGGAATTCATCGTATCAAACGCCGAAAAGCGCGTAGGATTGCCGCCCGGGTTTCTAGCGGGATCGAGATCGTTATTCATATTCGCGCCGTCAAGCATAAAGTTATTTTGCCAATACTTCGCGCCGTTGATGCTGATGTTTGCGGGGCTGATCTCGCCAAGCGTCGTGCTCTGGCGGTTTGTGGAGCTGAATTGCACGTTTGGATTGGTGCGCAGGAGCTGCACGAAGTCACCGTTGCCGCTAGGCATAGACTCGATCATCGTCCTGCTTATCTTTTGCGTACCGCCGTAGCTATCACCGACGCTCGTAAGGCTCGAGTCGATATTGCCGACGACGACTATTTCGGGGAATTTATAACTATTTATCGCCGCAGCGGAGCTCTGCGCGCCTGGGTTTTCTTTGGTAGAAACGCTCTTAGTCGCGTTATTTTCAGACGAATCCTGCGCGACGCTTAGACTGCAAAGGCACGCTGCGACTATTAAGGAGCGCGCAAGCCCCCCCCCGCAGCGATTTTGAGTAAATTCCTCGCCTTTTACGGAAGCGGAATAATTGCGGCCTGCGCCGCTTTTACATGGCTTACAGGCCCAAAAACCGACAATCATCTTTTCTCCTTTTTTGAAAATAAAAATTAAGACTTAGGAAATTTAGCCAATAATATTTTAAATTTCAATTAAAGTGATAACAATTATACGACTTATGCAATCAACAGAAAAAATGTAACAAAATAGCGGTATATCGGCGAGATAAATCTATTCCAAAATAAAATTTATCTAAAATCTATGCACGGTACAGATGGGCTTAATTGAGTTTTATTCTTGGGTATATTTTTAAAGTACGTAAATTTGCGGCGCCGAAATTTACCGTGCAAGCGCCGTTAATTTAAACACGCCGAATAAATTTAACGAGCAAATTTAGATGCGCCTAGCCTGTTAAAATTTCGGCGCATTTATCCTCACGGTTTCATCGGTATCAAAAATATAGGTCTGCGCGGCCTCCGCGATATCCTTCGGCGAGATGGAATTTACGATCGTTTCAAAGGTCTTAAAATCGGCGATCTCCTCATTCCAAAGCGCGTATTTTACGAGCGCGTCGTTCCAAAGCTCGGGGCTTTCGCGAGCGGTACGCGCCGTGATGATCTGAGATTTTTTAAAATTTTCAAGATGTCGCGCTACGTCTGATCCGCCGCCTGCGATTTCTGCAAAAATTTCTCTAATTGCGGATAAAATTTGATCCGTATTTTGCGGCGCGCAGGAAAACGAAATATGAAGGCTTGAGTGCTCGTACGGGATGCGGCTTAGGCTCGAAGCGACCGAAAAGCCGTAAGTGCGCCCCTCGTCCTCTCTGATGCGCTCTCTAAGGGCTTCCTGAAGCACCGAAGCTAGGGCGGAAATTTTTATCGCATTTTCAAGCGAATGCGGAGCGGATCTGTTTATCGCGGTAAGCGCAACGTCGCTTCTAGGGGAGTTTTGATAGTTGCGCATAAAGACGTGCCGTCCGCTTAAGCTGCGGATACCATCGTCTTTAAAATCCTCGCGTTCGCCGCGAGCGGGCAAGTTCGCCAGATATTTTTTTATGAGGGCTTCGGCATCTTTTAACTCAAAATCGCCGCTAAGTACGAAAGTGTAGGATGCGGCGTTGCTAAATTTATCATAGATAATCTTTTTTAACTCCTCCGCGTTAAGAGCTTTGATCTGCACGGCGCTTAGCGGGCGCATTCGCGCATTGCCGCCGTAAAAAAACTCGCTAAATTCCCTGCTAAATTTATATCCGGGCAATTTCTCGTTTCGCGCAAGCTCGTCGAGCGATTTGATCTTTAAATTTTGCAGCGCTTTCTCGTCCGTGCGCGGAGAGCTAAGCTCTAAGTTTATCGCTTCCAGCAGCCATTTTAGATCCCGCGAACCGCAGCTTCCATAAAATCCGTGCGAGAATGCGGAGATGTTTTTGCGGTAATTTACCTGCCGCCCGCTTAAAATTTGCGAAATTTCATAATTGTTAAACTCGCCTGCGCCGCTTTCGTTTGAAAGCATCGCGGCAAAACTTCCAAGCCCGGGATGCGCTAGATTGGACATTCCGCCCCTGCTTACCGCGGCAAACGAGATAAAATCCTTGCGCGTCTTAAGCGGCTTTAAAATCACGGTCGCGTTATTTTCAAGCAGGTAGGTATAAAATTTAAATTGCGGCTCAAAGCTCTTGCTTAAAATTTTGCCCTCAGGTAGGTTTTTAGAAACCAAGCTACCCGGTAGCTTTTTATGCGCGGTATGCGTATTTATCGCCCTGGCGCCGCTTCGCAGCTTCTTAAATTTAGCCTCATTAAGATTATATCCGGAGCCGCTAAATACGCTTGCGTGCACCTCGCTTAGATCCGTAAGGCGCTTAAATTCTAAATTTAACTCCTCCAGGCTGATCTCGCGCAGCAGCTTTATGTCCAAATCCCGCTGTTTTGCGGCGCTAGGTAGGACGGCTCCTGATTTTACGGCATGAAGAATCTCTCTTGCAAAAAACGCGGAATTTGCGCTTTTTTTGCGCTCAAAGGCGCTGTGTCGCGAGCTGATCAAAGCATCCTTCGCAAGGGCGAAATCGCGCGCGTCAAAGCCGCTATCTCGCAAGCCTTTGATTAGCCCGAGCGCCTGCGAGATCGCGCCGTCAAAATCTCCGCCCAAAACGGCGACGTCGAAGTTATAGATCGTTTTTTGAAACTGCAAATTCGACCTGGAAAAATTAACTCGCAACAGCGCGCCTTCGCTAGCCTTCGCTCGCTCGTAAATCGTAGAAATAAGGCTTGAGATAAGCTCGCTTTTTAAAATTTTCCTCGCATTCTCCTCGCTACTCGGCGGCGCAAATTCCTCCCAAAACGAAATTTTGACAGAATTCAGCGATGTTTCGTTCGTATCGTAATTGTAAATTTTCAAACCCTGCCTAGACGGAATGCCCATATCCTGGCGAGCATAGGAGTTTGTATTTTTAAGAGGTGAAAAATTTTGCTCTAGCAGTTTTAAAATTTTATCCCTTTTAAAATCGCCCACGGCTATAAATTTCATAGACCTGGGCTGGTAAATTTTTTGATAAAACTCCTTGATCCGCTGCGCGCTTACGGATTTTACGACTGCCATATCGCCGATCGGCGCACGATCAAAATAGACGCTGCCGCCGTAAAGCTCCTCATCCATCCGCTCGTAAAGCCTCGCGATCGGCGTATCGCGGCTACGCGCCTCCTCGATTATGACGCCTCTTTCTTTTACGAGCTCGAGCGGATTAAACTCCACTCCGTCCGCAATCGAAGCAAAAATTTTAAAAACGTCCTTTAAATTTTCTTCGCTAACGGCGATGTTAAGCGTGTAGATCGTGCTGTCGTAGCCCGTCTGCGCATTTACGTCGGCGCCGAATTTCACGCCCAGGCTCTGCAGCTTTTTGATGAGCTCGTTTTTGCTAAAATCGCGGCTTCCGTTAAAGGACATGTGCTCTATGAAGTGCACAAGCCCGCGCTCATCAGGGCCCTCATCGATCGAGCCCGCATCCACGATCAGATAGAAAACGGCGGAATTTTTGGGCACGGAATTTTCTAAAATATAGTATTTAAGCCCGTTTGGCAGCGCCCCTCGCAGGACAGCCTCGTCCCACTCAAGCGCAAAAGCTCCCGCACAAAGCAGTAAAAATAGTAAAATTTTTCGCATTTAAGCCCTTTATTTTCTAGTAAAATTCGCTCGCAGCCTTTCGGCAGACTCTTCTCTTTCGGCTTATCAATCTGCCCGTCTGCGCTATTCTGCGCTATTTTTTAGATTTGCTCGCTTTGACCCGTCAGCCTGCGATATTTCTTAAATTTGCCAACTTTTAAGCCGCCTGTTCGCGCGCCGATTTCGGTATACTTCGCTAGTTTACCGACTCTAGCTCCATACCGCGCGGCTACTCTCGTTTGGCGCATCGCCCAAATCGGCAAATGCATTGATCTTGGTCTGCGCGGCGGCGCGACAGCATGGCGGCATGGGCGCAAATTTTAAAATTTACTTACACCAAGCTAAATTTAAAAAGCGCGAGTCGGTAAATTTTAAAATTTTGCGCCAAGCATGGCAGGCTGCTAAGCTTTGAAATTTTATAGCCAAATTCCGCAACAGAGCCCACACGCTTTCATAGCGAGACGGACGAACATTTAATTTTACATCGCCCTACTCTCGCTACGCGCTGTTTTAGCACGTATTGATCAAACAAACTGCTGACGCACGATCTTGGCATCTTTACCATATGATGTTTTAGCGCCCCGCCTATAAAAGTGCCGCCCCGAACTGCCATTTGCTGCGAGATAAAATTTTAGCCTAAAGAGCATTAAATGAAAATTAGTATAAATAAAATGTGAAATTTTTAAAGTTAAAAGGGAATTTTGGATTAGATTAAAATGGCCGGGAGATAGGGATTCGAACCCCAGGAGGCTTTCACCTCAACGGTTTTCAAGACCGCCGCTTTCGACCGCTCAGCCATCTCCCGATCGTTAAGAAATATCCATCTCCGTCTAAAATTTAAGCATTTCGAACGAATGTAAAGATCATTCGGTCTTTTCTTTGACCCAACCCGCGCCTCGATTTATCTTTTCTTTAGACCAATCTACCGCGTTGCCGGTATCTTCCTTGACGCCGTGCCAGGTATTTGAGCAGCCGCCGAAAGCGATCAAAATAATAATAGCTACAAATAAGCGTCTCATAAAAAAACCCTTTCATGTTGGAGGCGACACCCGGATTCGAACCGGGGATCAAAGCTTTGCAGGCTCATGCCTTACCACTTGGCTATGTCGCCGCGCCAGCTTACCTTGGGGTGGTGCCCGGAGCCGGACTTGAACCGGCACGGAAAGAAAATCCGAGGGATTTTAAGTCCCTTGCGTCTACCGATTCCGCCATCCGGGCGATTTTATGCATAAACTTAAAACGTAAAAGTGGAGCGGGAAACGAGAGTCGAACTCGCGACATCGACCATGGCAAGGTCGCGCTC
>CAUUQJ010000034.1:0-8778 GCA_963547085.1 uncultured Campylobacter sp.
CGGCGGCGTTTAGCTACGATGCGATGGGCGAGCTGTGGTATGAGAGCGTGCAGGCATTTGCGGACGCTTGAATGGCGAGGCGTTTTTGGCATACGGCGCGCGGAATTTCGGCGAATAGACACGCGCGGATGATATGCGACGACTTTGGCTTGAAATTTAGTTTTAAGCTTGAGTGCGAAATTTTAAAGCGAAGTCGTAAAATTTTAAAAAGAGGCTAAAATTTTAAAACATTTAAGGCGGATCGCAGGTAATTTGGAGGCGCTACTGCTTCGTTTTGCTTGCAGCCGCCGGTGGTTGACGGCTGAGAGTGGAGCGGACTATTCGTCCGTGACTGCGGCAAGTAGTAAAAATTTATCAAAAATCCATAGCGAATGGGGAATTAACAAGATGGAAAAATACGAAGGCTACAATCTCAGGCTACGCGACGCTCTCGTCGGCGTGCAATTTCTATTCGTCGCATTCGGCGCGCTCGTGCTAGTGCCGATATTAACGGGGCTTGATACGTCCGTGGCGCTGTTTACGGCGGGCATCGGCACGCTGCTGTTTCAGCTCGTCACGCGCAAAAACGTCCCGCCGATCTTTCTAGCGTCTAGTTTTGCGTTCATCGCGCCGCTTAGCTTTGGCGTGAAAGAGTGGGGAATCGCCGCGACGATGAGCGGGGTGATCGCGGCGGGGCTTTTTTACGTGGTTCTAAGCCTGCTCATTAGGCTCAAAGGCGAGGGATTTTTGCATAAAATTTTACCGCCCGTGGTTGTCGGCCCCGTCATCATGACGATCGGCCTCATCCTCTCGCCCGCGGCCGTAAATATGGTCATGGGCAAGGGCAAAGAGGCGCTTTACACGCAGGGGCAGTCGCTTACTATCGCGCTCATCTCGCTCTCAGCGGTTATCGTCGTTATGATGTTTGGCCGCGGTATGCTGCGCCTAGTACCGATACTTTGCGGCATCGCGGCGGGATACTGCGCGTCGCTATTTGTCGGGATAGTGGATTTTACGCCGATTCTAAATGCGCCGTGGTTTGCGCTGCCAAATTTCACCGCACCGGTTTTTAAGCTCGAAGCAGTTATCTACATGGTGCCTATCGCGATCGCCCCTGCGATCGAGCACATCGGCGATATGCTTGCGATCAGCAACGTCACGAAGGAAAATTTCCTCAAAAACCCTGGGCTTAAAAGCACGCTGTTAGGTGACGGGCTCGCGACGTCGCTGGCAGGCTGCTTCGGCGGACCACCGAACACCACCTACTCCGAGGTTACGGGCGCGGTTAGCATCACGAAGGCTTATAATCCCGCCATCATGACATTTGCCGCGCTTGCAGCGATCTTGCTAGCCTTCGTGGGTAAGCTTGGCGCCGCACTCTCCACGATCCCCGCTCCCGTCATCGGCGGCATTATGCTGCTGCTTTTCGGTATCATCGCTAGCGTAGGCATGGAGACGCTCATCAAAAACGGCGTGGATCTAGCCGAGCCGCGCAATATGATCATAGTCGCTCTCATCTTTGTCTGCGCGATCGGCGGCATGGTACTGGACTTCGGCGCGATGAGCTTTAGCGGCGTGGGACTTGGCGCGATTATCGGCATCACGCTAAATTTGGTGCTGCCAAAGACCAAGCATTTTGACGGGTATTAAGTTAAATTTGCGCGGAGCTTGCGTCGTTTCGCGCAAATGCGGGTAAATTTGGGCTGAGGCTTTGCCGTCAAATAAATTTACCCCGCGGCTTTCGCCGCCAAATTTACCGTACTCTAAATTTTAAAATTTCTGTTACCGCGCATTTAAAACGATAGTATCCTGCATTTAAAATGAGAGTGAGACCAAAACCACTATCATTTTAAATGCAATTTGCACCCTTTAAATACCCTTTAAAACAGGAACTCCAAAGGAGAAACGCCGAAATGGGTGGACAGCTGGATAGAAAATTATGAAAAGGCCAAGAGCTATGAAATTATAAAGGAACAGGTGCTTAGGGTCGAAAAAATAAAGTGATTAAAGGTTGTTTAAAGAGCTTTAACGTTTTAACACTTCTCACATTTTTCGTAAAAAAATCTCATTTTTTACCCTTAAGTGAAAAATGAGAAAATTTTGGCCTATCTGATTTATTATCTGCACCGTAAATTCTTGCCCTTTTACGGCGGCAAGCAGCGCGCTTAAAGCCGCACGAGAGTCTTTCACTCCGCGCGCGCCCAAAGATGAACCCAGTAGCACGCAACCCTCGGTATTGCGCCCGTTATTGCCCGAATGGATCAATATGCAGCGACTTTTCGGTACTTGCTCGTTCCATAAAAGCGGCAGACGAGCCCTAAATTTTGGGCTCTCGTGCCAGGCTATTTGATACTGCCCTTGCGGTATGCGTCTATCCATGCCGCTTTGTGTAGTATCGGGGCCCGCAGGCTCGCAGGTATATCCCTTTAGCACCTCTCGCCCCTCATCGCGCAATACGAAGTGCCCTAGCGTCATATCATCAATCTCCTTGAATCTAACGATTTCTAAGACCATTTTTACTCCTTTATCCTTCAAATTCTATCTCTACACTGTAATTTTCAACACTCAATTTGTGCGATACGGACTTTATGGTAAATTCGCTTTTTTCAAGCCCTAAAGCGTCTTTAAATTTCAGCTTTCCCCCGGCTACTATATTTGCGCCCAAAGTCTCACACCTGCCACTAATGCCGCCTCGTTGAAGCTCGTTTAATTTAGCCTCACCGCGCTTAAAAGCCTCATTATCGCTTTTTGGCTCAGGAATTTGCATTTTATAAACCTGCTCGCCTTTGCCTACTTTAATGCTTTTAGTTTTTCCGCTTGAGATATCTTGCCACTCTAAAATTACCGCAGTGTAACTATTTCGATTTGCTTCCGTAATTTCAAGGGAGCTTAGATCGGTTAGATTTATACTGAATTCGGGTAGGTTATTATTTTTTGACGTCCCGCTTGTTTGAGTCTCATCACCCTTTGCTTCTTTGGGAGTTACGATCACGGTATCGTTTTTAATAAATGCTTTATAGCCCAGTTTAAAACAAAGCGTGTAGAGGAATTCTATATCGCTGACCCCGTCTTGTAGCTCAGACATAACAGGCTGATCAGCTCCAGTAGTTTTTAAGTTTAGATTATTTTGTTTGGCTATTTTGCCTGCGATCGCAAAAATTGAAGTATTTTCCCAGCTACATCGCTTTTTATCCTTTTGGGGGCTGGCAAAATTTACAGCGGTTGCGCGCACTTCAGTTGTTTTAGCTTTATAGTCCCTACTTACCGTTTGTACGCTGAAAGAGCCACAAAAATAAAGCCCGCTTTCTTGATTTGCGGATGAAAGATCATTCGCCCAACCAAGCCAAAGCTTTAATTTGTCACCGAACGCGGGCTTGGCGTAGATCCCAAATACTTGAAAGCTGATCTCGTCGCTTTTGAATCCCTCTTTATCGTCGAAATTTAGGTTTAAAAGGTTTCTTTTGATGGCATCTGTGATGTTTTTGCCATTTGCTTCAAGCTTGAAACTCGGTTTTCTCACCATAGCTTTGCCTGCTCTTTCGTCGCTTTCTCAATTTCTGGCAACAATACGATATCCCCGGCCTTTAATATTGGATCTAGTTTGGCGTTTAGCTCCAAAACCTGCTCAAAATACTTCAAATGGCCGTAATATTTATAAACGACTTGATCTAGCCGTTCGTCATCTTTCGCTCTATATATCATAATCTCTTTTCAGCTCCATTGTGAAATTTTGTGTTAAAAATGCTCCATTTGGCGTAAAAATAGCCCTCTTTTCACTGATTTTGATAATTGCGAACCTACCGAAATATCTACCGTTACCGCTTACCAAAGGATAACTTTGTCGTGTCGCCGCTAATATGTAAAGTGCCTTTAACGCATTTTGCCCGTCGTTTCTAAACGGCAATGTCTGTGCAGATACGCTAATAGTCTGACTTTCCAGCGCAGCGGATAATAAAGTCGGGTGATTTTCGATTCTATCTATCGATTCAACGCTAAAATCAGTCTGCATGTCGATACCAAGCGTCTGCTTCCATTCAAATTTAAAGCCACCGATGTTTAAGACCATTCTAACCCCTTACGTCCGTATTTTGGGAGTTAAGCTCGTCGCGCCTGAGAGCGTCTTGTACGCCGCGAGTAACTTGAGATTTAAAGCTTTGTAAATCAAATTTCCCGTCATTTGAATGCAGGTTGAAATTCCCGCTGAAATTTACATTCACTTCGCGGCCATCCGCCGTTTTTAAAACAGCGGAGCGAGTTTGCCCGGCATAGGTTTTATTGATGTCCGCAAGTTCGCCTCTTGCGTTCTGCCCAAATAAATTAATCGCGCTTTTTTGCGGAGTATCCGCATCCTCGCCGAAGCCAAAAAATTCCTTGACGCTACGTGCCATATCTTTCATCCAATTCACTTTCTCGCCTATCCAATCAAAAAAGCCGCCAAAAGTATTTTTCCAAAAATCTATTACCCAATCAAACGCAGCCGAAATACTTTTAGCGATATCGCTAAAAAAATCTGTAAGTGGAGAAAAAAAGGCTTTAATCGTCTCTACCGCAGCGCTAAATCTCGTCTCTATCTCGTCCCACGATCCGCTAAATAAAGCCTTTGCGCTATCCCAAACGGAGCTAAAAAAGTTAGCCACCGTGCTCCAGACCTTTTCAAACCAGGCTGCAATACTCTCCCAATACGGCTGAATTTTTTGCCAAAAGCCCATAAAGAAGGCTTTTACCTCATCCCAGTGCTCTATAATATACGCGGCGGCTATGCCAATACCGACCGCTATGGCGCCAATACCGGTACTGATTAGCGCGATACGAAGTATTTTTGCCCCTAATCCCGCAGCAGCAAATCCCGCCTTTAACGCAGTTAGTGCTTTGCTTAAAATTCCCGTAGTAAATGCATAGGCCTTACTTGCCGTATTCGCTATCCACGTAGCGGCGGCGGTGGCTTTAGTTTGTGCCGTAACGGCGATATACGCCAGGTTAAGCTTGAGAGTGGCTAACCACTTTAATCTAAAGACTTTAATTAAGAATGAAAAAGCCGTACTTAAAATACGAGCTTGATTGATTAAAATTCCAATACTCCAGCCCAAGATTCTAAACATCGGTGCAAGCGTAACGATTGCTAAAAACCCACCTACAATGCCAAAAATTACTTTTGAAAGTCTTGGGAATTCCTTTAAAAAATAACTTATGAATTTAGCTACTGCGCTAAAAAATGATGTAACGGTGTTTAGCACAGGTAAAAATGCATTTCCGATCTGAATACCGATAGCCGTCCATGCCCCCCTAAAACGTTTAAGTGCTGCGAGAGTGGTATTCGCTTTATTTTGAAATTCCGTGTCCGAGCTGTTTTTAAATTTTGCTGGATTCGCAACATCGTTCATGGCCTTTTCTAGGGTATCCAAACCGCCGACTAACGTAGCGATATCAGTATCGTAATTATCGCCAAAAAGCGTATTAAGTATAGCTCCGCGCTTACTATCCTCGATGTTTTTCACTGCGCGCAAAAAATCCATCATCATTTTTTTAGAATCCGTCTTCATCCCGGCTTGGATAAAATCCACATCAAACCCTAGCTCGGCAAGAGCCTTTTTCTCTTTCTCGCTCGAAGTTGAGATATTTCCTAATGTTTTCATCAGCTTATTGGCCGCGTTAGATGCAGTTTCGGGCGCTTTTCCGAGCGAAATAAATGCCGAGCCCAAAGCAACAGTTTGCTCTTTTGTAAGTCCGATTTGTTTTCCTTGGGCACCGATTCGTTTCATCACGTCGACAAGCTCGCCGGCCTTTGCCGGATTCGAATTTGAAAGCCCGTTTATGACATCCATCAGATCTTTTGTACCGCTAAGATCCAAATTTAAAATATTTTTGATCTTTCCAATACTCTCTCCAGCGCTATCCGCAGACATATCAAAAGCGGTCGCAACTTTTGCTACCATCTGCGTAAAATCCAAAAGCTCATCTTTTGAAATACCCATTTGGCCGCCTGCAGCAGCAATTTGGGTAAGCTCTTTCGCGGTAAGCGGTATTATCTGAGTTAGCCTTAAAAGCTCATTTGAAAACGCCTCTTTTTCGGCTTCATCCTTGAAATCCACTACCTTTTTGATATCAGCGAATGCATCCTCGTAATCTATCGCAAGTTTTAACGGCAACCCGAAAGAGCCGACGGCCGCTAGCCTGCTTTGAAAATGTGAAAATTCGCCTAGAATTTTATCCTGGTTGATACCGATCTTCTCTTTAAAGGACTTGATTTTGGATATTTTTTGATTTAGCTCCGTTACGTCCCGCCCCGCTTTTTTAAGGCTTTCTGAAAGGGCGTTCAGCCTTTTCACATCGCCGCTAAGTACGGAAAAACCTTTGGTAATCAGCGATATTGAAATTCCGATTTGCGTGCTATCCATTTTCTTTTTTTACTCCTTGTTTTAGCAAAGTCAAGCCTGCGGGTGGAAATTATATTACTCGCGTCCACCTGATTTTAGGATTTTCAGTCGGTCTTGAATTTTTTACTTGTAAATGCTAAAATCATAATATGAAAACGAAAGCATCATATCAGACCGACATAATAACCGCTGCTTTGGGCGTCTCTGCCGTAATAGGCGGTATCTTATATGCCACAGCAGATGTAAATCCTTTTGCTGTAATTTTTATTTCTGTCACAATCGCCTCTATTTACGACGCTTTAAAAACTAATTAAAGCTACCCGCACTAGCCTTTAAAATTTCTTGCGAAATTTTCAAAAATCTGTGGTACTCATTAACATTCAGATCCATTATTTCGCTGAATGAAAAATGAAGCACATGCGCAACCAAAGCCACACCTTCAAAGGTGTGGGCTATGCTAAAAAAGCGGCCACCTCTTTGATGATTAGCGAACAGTCTTTTGCTTGTAGCTCGTCAAGCTCATCCAAACTAAGGCACGTAAGTGTTGATGAGAGTTTAAAAACGATGTCGGCATCGTTTCCGCCGCTACCGTTCATCGCGAAGCGTAGGTCTTTACCTTTTGGGTGACGGATTTTTATCTCCCTACCATCACTAAGTGCTATTACGGTATACTGGTTGCCGTTTTCTTCAACGACATTTGATTTTGCTTTTGCCATTTTTTCTCCTTTAAAATTATTCGCCCAAATTCGACCTGACGCTTGCCATGTAATCTATCCCGCTAATGCGACATATCATATTTTCGACATCAATTAGCACCATCGGCACACTATCGACATTAATGTCAACAAAATTTGCTGCTAGTTTGATCGTTATCTCCATTTCATTACCGCTTTCAAACTCCTTGACTTCATAACTCGTGATATCACCCGTAAAAGCGGCGCTAAAAGGCACGGGGCCATCCTTTCCACTTTGGTGGATAGACGCCTTAAAAAGAAACGGGATGCGGCTTGTAAAGCTATTAAGGCCAATCGCGGCAAGCATATTCTTATCGAGTACGGAGATCGTAAACTCAACCTCCATCGGTTTGATTATACCTGCTGAATAATTTGCGCTTATCGCACCTTTCGCCTCTATCGTTTCAAACTCGATCATAGGGATTTTAAGTTTTTTAGTGACCCCTAAATAACCTTGTCCGTTAATAAAAACGTTTCCTTCCTGGATTGCCTGAGGCACTTGTCTTCTAAGCATTTTTATCTCCTTAATTTTTCTTATTGGTTTTGTTATGCGTTAAGCGCATCCATTAGCACCTTGCCGTATGTATCTACGTAGATGAAATCTAGCGTTAGTTGCTTTACAATCGGATTGTTTTGCATGCGCACATCTAAGTAAAATTTACCTGCCGTGATATTTGCTAAAGTATTCTTTGCGCTCCAGCTAAGCTCATACCCGAGTAGCACTCTAGCTCCTACGAGAGCCCGCAATAGCTCATCTACACTCCTTTTTGCGTGATAGAGTTGATCGGCTTTGCGATCTATCGCGAAAAACACCCCTTTTTGGCAAGCCTGGCTGATGCGGTCAAATATCCTTCCCCTGGCAAGATCCTGCCAGATAGCGTCGGCATCGCTCGTCTCTCCGCCCCAAGCTCTGAAGCCTTGCTCGCGAATGACCGTGCTGATATGGGCTGCTCTAAGCTCATCTGCCGTGCAAGTCTCTCCCATCTCAAAGTCTACGTCTATCGCCGTGCCGCTGATACCACCCATGACCCGATTAGAATAGCTGTCGGAATAGCCGAATTCGCTAAGGCCGTCTACATAGGCGATCATTCCGGCGATACGAGCCGATTGGGGCGTCATTGCATAATCGTTTGTTTCATCGTCCCAGGTCTTGACGAAAGGATAGGCAGCAAGCAGGCGAGAGGTGCCGAAGCTCCCCATCTTTGTGATAGCTTCGCTTGCGCTTGAAGCTTTGAGATCAACGATACCGGTCGCTTTAAGGCGCGTCGCCATTGTCTCAAGCGCGGATTTTATCGCGTCCTCTCCCGAAAACTCCGGCGCGATGAGTAAATTTGGGCGGTAGCCAGTAGCGGACTTTGCATTTTTAAAAGCTTCTATCGCAGCCTTGCAAGCCGTGATATCGTCGCTATCGTCGTTATTGTCAGTGCGGGTAAAAACAGATAAGATGATCTGCGTTTGTACCGCCTGATCTGCTATCGCTTTTAGTGCGCGGTAGATCGAGCCTTGTTTGAAGCTTTCGGATTTGCCCTTTTTCTCCTTATAGATCGTCTCGATCGCATCAATTGCCTTATCGGTCGTCATAAAAAAATGCAGGCCGTTTTGTAGCACCTCCTCATATCCTGCGATCCCGATGGGTGTAGTACTCTCCACGCTTATCGGTCGCGCCGCCTCTGCCGAAACGGTTATGTTTA
>CAUUQJ010000035.1:0-8716 GCA_963547085.1 uncultured Campylobacter sp.
CTAAATAAGCATAGGTTTCCCACCAGCCTTCTTGGAGTGAGAAGTAATGGTTAAAGATGAGGAGATGTAGGATTAAAACTGTTATAAGAGATAAAGCTATTATAAATTTTTCTAGACGTATATCATTCATAGTTAATTTGCTCGTCTTTCATAAATATTTATCGTATTAAAAAAAGTAGATTCAATGGGTGCCACTCCTAATTGCGGAAATATCCTACTTAAATCAGCTACACTTCCGTCCATTTGCAATATATCACCATTTTGCATCAAATCTTGCCTATTCTCATCTAACTGTTTAGGATTTTGATCATCAGCTTTTACTTCTTCATGCTTAACATATGTAAGTGTTATACCGTTTTCTTTAAGCCAGTTCGTAAACTCATCGCGACTCATACCAAAAAATTTATCATTCTGAAGTATAATTAATAAATTCTTAAGTATATGATTTTTCTCTTCTTCCAAAGAGGCGTCGTCATACGGTACTATAATAGATCCTATAAATTTATACTTTCCTTCTTTTACCCATTTGTTCATTATTTCATAAAAATCAGCCTGTTTAAAAAAACTTTTACTTTGAAAATGTTTATGCGCCAAAGAGAAGTAAGTTTGGTATTGATACATTACAACGTTTTGCGTAGGTAATTTTATAAATTCATTATACTCCTCTTCTATGGCTTTAGATGATGATACATCAAACCAATGTGTTACTAGCCTATATGGTGGAATTTTATTATTTAATAAATACATTATAGGCAAATTAAAAAAGTAGAAATCATATTTAGATTTTGATTTTTCATTAACATAAATCATAAAATAATTATAAATATTTGCAGTTCTTTCATCCATATAGATGCCTTTAAGCTGTGGATAAGTACTTTGGGTTCTAGCATTAAATACATTAGTTTGATAATTGTAATTCCATTGATATGGTGTATATAAAACAGATTCGATATTAAAATATATAGAAATTAATAAAAAACACACTAATATATTTTTAATATGTTTAATTTTTGTATAATTTATTATAAAAGCACATAAAAAAGCTATACAAATCATATTTGAATTAGCCGTAAATAAATCTGCAAAGGTCCCTGCGTACGAAATAGCCGTCATCGATAAAGTTATAAATACATATTTTTGTGAATTGTAGAATCGATTATTTTTTATAAAAAAAGCATACATAATAAAGAGAATTAGACCTATTGCGGCTGATATAAAACGATACATTGAAATTCCAAAGTTATTAATAATATAAATAAAGCCATAAATTGGAAATATATAAATTAAAATAAGAATAAATATGCGAAATTCTTTGGTAGTAACAGATATAATTTTTAATAAAATTTTTGTATAAAAATCCTTTATATAGTTTCTAAGGTAAAAAAGGATTAGAATTACACAAAAGATATAAAATCCATTTAATAAAGTCTCAAAATTTACACTGCTTGTCCAAAACCTCGTCGCTATCGTCCATAGACTTCCTTTTGAATCATTATCTGTTATTGATGAAGGATCAAAAGGCATTATGAAATTTATAGATGCAAAGAATATGGCGGTAAAGAGCAGTAAAAATCCTATTCTTTTAAAATAATCTTTTACACTACTGGATATAAAAGCATAAGATACAAAAAGACTAGCGAAAAGAACCAAACCTACATTTTGCTTTATGAAAAAAAGCAGGATTAGAAATAAGATTCCAAGTATTTGATATATGGTACCTTTTTTAGAATTCTCATTCTTTATGGATTTTACTAGAAATAATAGAGTAGAAAATTCTATGATGAAGACGTAGGTATGATAGTCTTTGGCAATATACGACCCACCGACGATCCATAGCAAGCACGCAAAAAGCGCTGCTACGGCGCTACTTGTTTTAGAAAAAAATTCTCTCAAAACCAAATATAATAAAATTACCTGTATCATTGCAGCTACTACGCCGATGCAGGCAAAAGCAAAGAAATTTATCCCAAATATTTTTTGATAAAAGGCATTTATATATACAAATAACGGAGTCCATGCTAGATAAAAATCTTTATTGATCACTTCTCCCCTATTTACTAAATAAGCATAGGTTTCCCACCAGCCTTCTTGGAGTGAGAAGTAATGGTTAAATATCAGTAAATGTAACGCAAGCGTTATACAAAAGCAAAAAGCAACCATTAAATTTTCTAAAATTTTAGTGTTAAACATATCTACCTCAAATCATTTAAAATTATTTTCGCGCTCTCGTCGAAAATTTTACCTTTCAAATGCGCTTTACAAAATTCCACGATGAGCCCGTGAAATAGTACATACGCGCCGTTTTCGTTCTCCAGCTTATCTGCTTTTGCCGCCGCATCGCCATCAAAAGAGTTAGCGGAATTTACAAACTTATAGATCCACTCAAATTCCAGCTCGCCGAGCCACGCGCTAAGCTCGTCGTAACTTTCAAACTCATAGCCCAAAGCCCCGAGCAACCGCGCCGAGTAGCTGTCCGCGACCATCACCGCGCGCTCGCATGCATAGCACAGGATCGCATCGCAGCTCTCCGCGCCGATCCCCTTGCGCGCTAACAGCCACTCGCGGCTAACGCCCGATTTAAAACTCTCAAAATCCCCAAAATCCGCGATTATCGCTTTGCAAAGCAAGTTTAAGCGTCTCGCTTTTTGATTATAAAATCCGCTTACTTTGATGATCTCCGCAAGCTCCGCTTCATCTAGCCCGGCGATGCTTTCTAAGCTCAAAAGCCCCTTGCTGCGCAGGTTTTGCAGTGCCGCATCGGCATTGCGCCACGCAGTATTTTGGATCAAAATCGCCCCCACGACCACCTCAAAGCTTCCAAACGCGGGCCACCAGCGAAAATCCTTAATTTCCACGGCGCGAAAAAGTGCGATAAAAAGCTCGGTCGCGCTCATTTCGCGCCTCCGAAATTTCTGGCAGCGTTTTTAAAATTTCGCGCAGTGGCGGCGATTTTTTGCACGTATTTCACTACCGCGATAAAATTTACGCCAAATTTAAATTCGCGCGCCGTATTCATCTGCCGCCGCCTTTTAAATTTGCAAAAAATTCCTCGCCAAAGCTCAAGAAAAACTGCTTTGCCGCGCGGCCGCTGCGGCTTGCGCGAAGCATCGCAAACTCCCTCGCCTTTGCGTGCAGCTCGTCTAAATTTGCGGCAAAGCTCAAGCGAAATTCCGCCGCACTCATACCCTTCGCAGCCGCAAAATAGGTATCTACGATCCCTAAATACTCCTGCATGCTCCCGCCGTAAAAGCTTAGCTGTAACCCAAAGCGCTCGCTAAGGCTAATGCGCTCGTTCGCCGCGTCGCTTAGGTGCAGCTCGCCGCGGCTTATCTGCGCGGCGTCGTTATCGCTTGCACATTCGCCTACGATGTGGCGGCGATTGGATGTCGCATACATCAGCACGTTGCGCGGCGCGCGCTCCAGTGAGCCTTCAAGTAGCGGCTTTAGGTGCTTGTAGCCGCTCTCGCCGAGCTCAAAGCTCAAATCGTCGCAAAAGATGATAAATTTAAAGTTCGTTTCGCGGATCGCGTCAATTATATCCGCGAGATAACTCAGATTGTCCCTGCCGATCTCGATGATCTTAAGGCTCTGCGGGATAAATTTAGAAAAAACCGCCTTCGCAAGGCTTGATTTGCCGCAGCCGCTCTCGCCCCATAGCAGCACGTGGTTGGCGCTGCGGCCGCGCAGGAAGGCGTCCGTGTTTTTTATAAGAGCCGATTTTTGGCTCTCTAGCCCCACAAGCGCGTCAATACCCGTGAAATCGATGTCGCGGACGATCTTTAGCGCCTTTTTATTCGCGCGAAAGACGGCGACCTGCACAGCGCGCCAATCAATCGCGCTAAAATCGCTAAAGTAAATTTGCTCGATAGAGCCGCTCTGGGCGCTTTTTAGGACGGCTTGCGGCGCTAAATTTAAACCGCTCGCCGAGTCTAAATTTAACTCTTCGTTCCTGCTTTTGCTCGCGCTTTTTTTGATATTTTCATCGCAAGTTCGCATTTTTTAGCTCCCTTCGCAGATAGATCAAAATTTCATTTATCACGTCGTCATCGTCGCGCGTCTGCGCCTTTAATCGCACCTTATCGCCGCTTGCAAGGGTGATCAAGATATTTTCATCCATGCTCGAAATCACGCGTAAGCCAAGCTTCGTAGCCAAAACCTTAATCATCATCACGTCGATGAATTGCTTAGTGTAAATGTCCGCGCGCCCGAAGCGATCCTCGATCTCGCCGAAAATTTCGAGCACTTCGCTCGCCTCTGCACACTTGCTAAGCCGCCTGTAAAGATCCAGGCGCAGGCGATCCTCTCTGATAAATTCCGAGTTTAAAAAGGCGTTTACGGAAATTTTAAGCTCTACGCTCGCAGCGGCGCTCTTTCTGCTTAGCAGCTTGCCGATCTCTTCTTCTAGCATCTTTAGATAAAGCGAGTAGCCGATCGCTTCGATATGCCCGCTCTGCGCCTCTCCGAGCAGGTTTCCGCCGCCGCGAATCTCCAGATCGTGATACGCTAGCACCGAGCCGCTGCCCAAAAACGAGTTGCTCTCAAGCGCTACGAGACGTTTTAGCGCGTCCTGCGTAAGAGCGATTTTATCCTCGATCAAAAAGTAGCAAAAGCCCTGTTTGTTGCTCCGTCCGACGCGACCGCGCAGCTGGTGCAGATCGGCGATACCGAATTTATCAGCATTTTCGACGATGATCGTATTTACGCGCGGCATATGAATGCCGCTTTCTACGATGCTGGTGCAGAGCAGCAGATCGTATCCGCCCGATACAAATTTTAAAATTTCATCCTCCGTCGTCTTAGCGTCGATCTTGGAGTGCAAAATTAGAATTTTAAGGCTCGGCAAAATTTCAAGCAGCTTCTTTTTGGCGCTTTGCATCGTCGCGATGTGGTTGTGGACGTAAAAAATCTGCCCGCCGCGTCGCAGCTCGCGCGAGATCGCCTCTTTTACGATCTTTTCGTCCCACTGCTTGACGAAGGTGCGCACGTCGAGGCGATCCTGCGGCGGGCTAAGCAGCGTGGAGTAGCTTTTAATCGAGCTTAGCGCCATATTTAGACTGCGCGGTATCGGCGTGGCAGACATACTAAGTAGGTGCGAGGCGGCGCTTTTTTCTTTGAGCCGCTCCTTTTGCTTAACGCCGAATTTATGCTCCTCATCGATGATTATGAGCCCTAAATTTGCGGGGTTTAAATTTAAAAGCGAATGCGTGCCGACCACGACGATCGCCTCGCCGCTTTGCAGACGCTTTAAAATTTCGCTCTTTTGCCTCGCGCTACTGAAGCGATCGAGCTTGAAAACAGGAATTTCAAATTCCCTAAAGCGCTCGCTAAGCGTGGCGTAATGCTGAGAGCTAAGCAGCGTCGTAGGCACGAAAAACAGCACCGAATGCCCACTGCGGATGCAAGCAAAGATCGCATTCATCGCAACCTCAGTCTTTCCAAAGCCCACGTCGCCGCTAAGTAGGCGGTCCATCACCTTGCCGCTTTGCAGATCCGCCAAAATCGCGCCCACCGCCTTTTGCTGATCGCTCGTGTAGCTAAAGCCGCTTGCGCTTAAAAATTTCGCATAATCCGCGCTTTCGTTTTTGATGACAAGCCCTCGCACCAACTCGCGTTTGGCCGCCAGCGCGATGATCTTTGAAGCGATCGCAAAGAGCTTTTCGCGCACGCGCTCTTTAATTTTTGAAAAGCTCGCCCTGCCCAGATGATCTAAGCTTACCGCGCCGCCGCTTGCGACGTAGCGATCGATCTTGTTTAGATACTCGACCGGCAGCAGCAGTTTGTCGCCGCCCTCGTAGAGCAGGGATACGAACTCCTTGCTGCGCCCCATCACCTCGATGAGCTCGAGTCCGTTAAATTTAGCGATACCGTGATCCTCGTGCACGACAAAATCGCCCACGTTTAGCTCATCCAGCGCCAGGCTCGATCTTCGCACGCGCTTTTTAGGCGCCGCTTTGTTTAGCGAAAGGATGATCCGCTCGGCGCTTATTAAATTTACGACGAAATCCTCGCGTAAAATTTCGATATTGCTAAATCCGCTAAGATCAAACGGCGCGAGCAGAGCGTCGTTTCGCGCGATCAGCGTGATAGTCTCGCTGCGGTGAAATTCAAAAAATTCCTGCGACGGCGTCACGGCGAGGTCTTTAAATTTACGCGCCGCGGGCAGTACCTCGATCGCGTCTAAAAAATCCAAATTGCGCTCGGAAAAAATTTCATCCTTCTTAATCTCGTGCAGCAAGACGCAATCAAACGCCTCCGTGTAATCGACGAAGCCATCGATAAACCAAAACCCGAGCGAGCCCAGATCGCGCGCTAACGCGTCGCTATCCGCGCGCGATATCTTTTCGCTCACGCTCTCAAACTCGTCCTCGCTTAAATTTGCCAAAAACGGCGCTATCTCGGCTTGCGCAAGCTCATCTTTTTCGCTTTTTTGCGTCGCGACGTCAAAGCGCCTGATACTCTCAACCCTCTCGCCGTCGAGCAGAATTCTAACCGCGCTTTCGCTTCCTACCGAAAAAATATCGATGATCTCGCCACGGAAGCTCACCTCGCCCATGCTTTCTACGATGTCGCGCACGTCGTATCCCAGGCGTAAAATTTCCTCTTTTAGCTCGCTTAAGTTTAATTCGCTTCCAAATTTTATATTCAACGGGCGCAGATGGCTTGCGGCGGGGAGTTTGTTTAGGATCGTGCGGACGGGAGAGATTAAAATTTTTTTGCCGCTTGCTTTGTAAAACGCGCTAAGAGCGGTGCTGATGCCCGCTAACTCGCCCATGTAGCTACGCAGATCCTCGCCGAAGCTCGCTCTAAAATCGGGCAGGCAAAAGGCCGCGTAGCCCATAAATTTTAGCACCTGCTCGCACGCCGCAGCCTCTTTATCGTCCTCGCAGATCAAAAGCTCTTTTTGGTTTTGCAAAAAGTATTCGTAAACCTCGGCTTGCATTATTTAAACCTTTCGATCTGGTGCTGCACGACGTTCGCGATCTCCTGCCACGATACGTTAGGCTCCAAGGTCGAGATATTTTTGAAATTTTGCGCGTTCCAGTTCATAAAATTTGCAGGATCGACGCTTTGAGCCAAAAACCTAACTTCGTAATGCAGGTGCGGACCGGTGCTATAGCCGGTGTTACCGCTATAGCCGATGAGATCGCCCTTTTTAACCCAAGAACCGGGCGTTACGACCGCGGAGCTAAGGTGGCCGTAGCGGGTCTCAAAGCCGTAATTGTGCGATAGAATCACTAAAATTCCATATCCGCTACCGCTGCCACCTGCGAACTGCACGAAGCCCTCTGCCGTCGCAAACACCGGAGTGCCCTCGCTTGCTCGCAAGTCGATGCCGTGGTGCATCCTCATAACGCCGCTGATTGGATGAGTGCGCATCCCAAAAGGGCTAGTGACGCCGCGATACTGCATCGGAAGTCCATTAGGCACAGCGCTAAGAATCGCGCTCGCCGTTTTTTCGCTAGCTGCGATGTGCGCGCCGGAGCCCTTTTTACGCTCCTTTTTCATCTCATTCATCGCAAGCATTACCTGGATATCACTATCCAGCCCGCCTCCATCGTCTTCGCGTCCGTCCAGCTTGGCAAGCACCTCCTCGTTTTTGCCCTCAAGTGCGATATTTTGCTCTTTTAGCGCGAGATTTTCGGCGTATAGGGTTTTGTTCAGCTCCTTTAAATTTGAGCGGTCGCTCGCGAGTTTAAAGATCGCAAAAAACAAAACGAGCAGAAAAACTACAAAAAACGCGGATAAAATTTTAAGTTGGAAACGGAAGTTTTCGCCAAAATACAGTGTCTTGGTGCCAAAGTGATCGCTTAAGGTGAGTTTAGTTTTAGCCACGGCGCGCCTCAAGCCATAAAATAAAATTTTCTACCAAATGAAACGAGCCGAAAACCAAATACTCCTCGTCCGCTCTAAGCTCGCCGCGAAACGGCGAATGCGGAATTTTAAGCGTGTCAAGCGCACGGGTTATCGCCTCTGCCGCCATTTCGCGATCCGCAACCTCGTAGTTAAAGATCTCCACGCGCTCCACTACAGGCGTTAAAGCCCGTAGCACCGCGGCTACGTCTTTATCGGCAAAAGCATTGTAAATCAGCACGATCTTTCTGCCCCCGTAGATTTCGGTAATTTCACGGGCGACTTGCTGTGCCGCAAGCTCGTTGTGTCCGACATCCACGCGTAAATTCGGCGCCAAAACTTCCATCCTGCCACGTAAATTTAGAGGCGGCAGCTGTGAAATTTCAAATTTCAAATTTAAAAATTTCATCGCGGCAAGCGCTAGGGCTAAATTTGAAATTTGAAATTTAGGCAGATTATTGTGCGCGCAAAACTCTACGATCTGCGCTCGCTCGCTCTTGCTTAAAAGCTCTGCTGCAAACCTCAAATGAGTTTCTTTTTGCTCTGCGATTTGCTGCGCGATACGAAGCGGAACCTCGCTCATCTCATCGCTTAAAATCGCTTCCTTATCCATCGTAATGAGCTTGGTGTGGGCGATCTGCTCTAGATTTTGTCCTAGCATGCCCAAATGATCGGTGCCGATCGGTGTAAAAAGTGACAGCGTGCGCCCGAAGCTCGACGTAGCGTCAAACTCGCCGCCCATCCCAGCCTCGATTACGCAGTAATCGCAATCCCTAAAAAGCACTGCCGCCGCAAGCGTGAGATACTCGAAATACGACAGGCTATCTTTAAACTCCGCGGGCAAGCTCTCTTGCAAAAACTCATG
>CAUUQJ010000036.1:0-8662 GCA_963547085.1 uncultured Campylobacter sp.
CAGTGCTTGCCGAGACGATCTTTTTGATCTTAGTGACGGTGTGAATTTTATCGCCAGGATTGATCCGCTCGGGCGAATATCCGCAGAAAAAATCGCGGTTAAATTTTAGCCCGCTGGCTCTCTCAAGCACCGGCACGCAGTCCTCCTCCGTAGCGCCAGGATAGACGGTGCTTTCATACACGACGATGTCGCCCTTTTTAAGCACGGCTCCGACGCTTTCGCTGGCCTTAATTAGCGGCGTAAGATCTGGGCGATTTAGCCTATCTACGGGCGTGGGCACGCACACGATGTAAAAATTGCTCCGCCTCATATCATCTAGCTTTGCGCTAAATTTAAGCCCGTTTTGAATCGCCGCAGCAAGCTCCTCGTCGCTAAGCTCCAGCGTGCGATCGTGCCCGCCGCGCAGCTCGTCTATGCGGTCCTGAGCTACGTCAAAGCCCACGACCTCGTGTTTCGCCGCAAACGCCGCCGCCAAAGGAAGCCCAACGTAGCCAAGCCCGATTATCGCTATTTTCATTTTTCCCTCATTTGCTTTCATATTTTCCTCTTTTCTTTGCGTTAAATTTCATCGTTAAATTTCGCAGCCGAACTCGCTAAATTTCATATCCGCGCAGACACATTGCGCGCCTTAAAATTTAACGCTACAAGCTCGCTCGCCGTTTTACTTGCGCTACTTGCGCGACGGCAAATTTTTAAAATTTTGTCTTGATACGGAATTTTGCTACCGCGGCAAAATTTCGTATTGTGATAAAAATTCGCTGCCTTAGCACAATGAGCGGCGCCATGCAAAATTCCGTGTCACGATAAAATTTTATCGCCGTGCCGTTAAAATTTACGCCACGAAATTCTATGCCGCCAAAATTCCGCGCTATAAAATTTAAACGCCGTAAAATTTCAAAAAGCCGCGCTAAATTCCGCGAATTTTCGTCGCCGCAAGCCGCAAAATTTCAAAAAACCTCGCGAAATTTAGCAAATTTAATCTTTAATTTCAACTGCCTCATCCTTGATCTCAACCTTTTGCGTAGCGTTTGCGTCGGCTGCGGGCTTTAGATAGCCCTCTTCTATCAAAATTCCTACCGCGCGCTTAAAGATCGGCAGCGCATTTTGAGCGGCGTAGTAGCTGCCTCTTTTAGGCTCGCGCACCAAAACACCGATCGTGTAGCTGGTGTCCGCGTCATTGGCAAAGCCAAAAAATGAGCTGTTATAGGCGCTCGAATAGCCGCCTCCCTTGGCGATGCGCGCAGTGCCCGTCTTGCCGCCGATTTGCAGCCCCGCTACTCGACCCTTGCGCCCCGTGCCGCTCTCGACCGTTTTGATTAAAATTCCTTTTATTACGTCAGCGGTAGTTTTAGAGATGACCTGGCGGGTTTCGCTTTCGTTGACGATGTAAGTTTTGCCGTTATTTTCTAAATTTTCGACTAGGCGCGGGCTAATCATGACGCCGCCATTGTTAAAGACGGTATAGGCATTGAGCATCTGAAGGAAGGTCATCTGCGCGCCGTAGCCGTAGCTGATCGTGGCTTTGTAAATTTTATTATTCAGGCTTTTGATGCTTGGGATATTTCCACTTTGCTCATACGGCAGATCAATGCCCGTTTTTTGCGACATACCAAAATTCATAAGCCCGTCATAAATAGCCTGCCCCTCCAGCCGCTCTGAAATTTTAATCATTCCTATGTTTGAGCTGTGGATGATGATCTCCTCGCCGCTCATCTGCTTAGCCGGGTGCGTGTCGCGGATCGTGCGAGTACCAAGCTTATAGCTGCCGTTATAGGTATTGATGATCTCGCCCGGTTTGACGGCTTTGGCGTCGTAGGCGATTGCGAAAATTATCGGCTTCATAATCGAGCCCACTTCGTAGGCGTATTCGCTCGCGGTAAAATTTAAATTCTTAAGATCGTTTTTCGTAATGTTTGAGGGATCATAGCGGGCATTGGTCGCAAGAGATAAAATTTTGCCCGTTTTGGAGTTCATAATGCCTACCACGATTTCTCGCGCATCGTAATTATCAGCGCCCTCATCGCTTAGGCGCTCTATCTTTCTTTGCAGCGTTAGCGGCACGCTTAGGCGGACATTGTAGCCGTCTATTCTGCCCGTTTTTTTGCTACTGCGCTCTAGAATGATGTTGCCGCCTATATCGCGCGGACCCACGATAAACTCATCTCTAACCGGCGCTAGATAATACTCATAGTACTTCTCGATCCCCTTAATTCCGCTAACCTTGGTGATGCCATCAACCTCTTTTTTATTGATATAGCCGATTAACGGAGTGAGCGAATCACCGACATTGTAGCTGCGCTTTTCGCCGCTTTCGGTCACGCTCATGCGGATAGGAGGATTTAGCCTGCCGTTTGCGCCCATAAAGCTAACGAATACCTTTTTTAAATTTAGCTTATATGCAAGCTCTTTAAGGTGCACGGCGGTTTTGGCGTCGATCTTATACGACAGCACGGTCGTGCCGCCAGAGCCCTCGATCGCACTTTTGACACGCTTTTCGCTATCACCCGTGTAGATGCAGTATAGCCGCACGAAAAGATCAAGCTTGTTTTTATCGATGCTGCGTGCGTCGACGCTAACTTTATAGAGTTTGACGGAATTTGCCGCGACATAATTATCTTTTGCGATTATCGCGCCGCGGATCGCGCTGTTGGTTTCATTGACATCCAGGCGCGGTAGCTTGCGCTCAGTGCTGCCCCAAAAATATAAAATCGCCAAAAATACAAAAAGCGCCGCCGGCACGAATATAAACATCACGATAATCATACCGACCGAGGAGCTTTTATCTCTTTGCCACATCTTATTTCTTTAAAATTCTAAATTCCGCGCGTTTTTCGTGCTGCCGCATTTCAAGCTTTGGCTCAATGCTGCGCTCCGCGCGGAACTTTAAGATCCGCAAAGCGCTCAAAGCCGCTATCTTGCGCGCTAAGCTCAGCAAATAGAGCGAGGAATTCCGCTCGCGGCATCTCTTTAGCGCCCATAAATTTTAGATGTTCGTTCATAATCTGGCAGTCGATTAAAAAGCCGAAATTTGCAAGCACCTCACAAAGCCTAATCAGCGCTACTTTCGAAGCGTTGCTCTTTAGGCTCAGCATACTCTCGCCGCAAAATACCCGCCCAAAAATTAGCCCATATAGCCCACCTACAAGCTCGCCGTCCTCGTACGCCTCGACGCTGTGAGCGTAGCCGTCTGCTGCCAAACGCGAGTAAGCCTGCACGATCTGCTCGCTGATCCACGTGCCGTCGCTCTCTTTTTTGCGCACGTCTTTGCAGCGCTCGATGAAGCCCTTAAAATTCGCGTCAAATTTCACTTCATATCGCTTAAGATAGGGCTTAATGGACTTTTGCACACGCACTTCACGCGGATCAAGCACTGCGCGCGGATTGGGCGACCACCATAAAATCGGCTCATCCTCGCTAAACCACGGAAATATCCCTGCGCTATAAGCGCTAAGCAAACAATCCTCGCTCAGATCGCCGCCACTTGCAAGCGGCGCAAAATCGGGCGCATCCATAGGATCTGGAAAATCGTAAAACCGAGCCATTATTTAACGACACTGCTTTGAGCTAGTGCAGGTTGCTTTTTTTCTATCTGCGGCAAAGGCGTAGAAGCAAAGCTAAAGCTTAGCTCGCCGTCTTTTACGCTCACGCTAACTAAGCCGCCCTCTTGTAGCGCGCCAAAAAGCAGCTCACCGCTTATATGATCGCTGATCTGAGAGCTGATCTCGCGCTTTAAATTTCGCGCGCCAAACTCATCCGAATAGCCGCGCGATATAATCAAATCTTTTGCTTCCTTGTTTAGGCTAATTTTTACGTTTTTTAGCTGTGACTCCAGCTCGCCGATAGTCTTATCCACGATCTTTTCTAAAATTTCGCCGCTTAAGCGGTTAAAATTTATGATTTTATCGATGCGGTTACGAAATTCCGGCGCGAAGAAGCTTCTTATGGCGCTATCTACTTTATAGCTCTCGTCCTTCGTAAATCCAACTTGCGGCGCTTCTTTTGTGCCTAAATTCGACGTCATTATTATGATCGTATTTTTAAAATCGGTCGTAACGCCGTTGTTATCGGTAAGACTTGCGTTATCGAAAATTCCTAAAAAAATATTCGTCATGCTAGGATGAGCTTTTTCCACCTCATCAAATAAAATGACGCTATATGGGTGCTTTTTGATGTTGTTAGTTAAAATTCCGCCATTTTCAAAGCCCACGTATCCGGGAGGCGCGCCGATGAGCCTAGAGACGCTGTGAGCTTCCATATATTCGCTCATATCATAGCGCTCAAAATGCACTCCAAGCTGCGCGGCTAAGACCTTAGCTAGCTCACTTTTGCCCACACCGCTACTACCTGCAAATAAAAATACGCCAATCGGAGAGCTTGCGCCTCCAAGCCCGGCGTAAGAGCGCAAAAGTGCCTTGCAAAGGCTGCTAACCGCTTCGTCTTGACCGAAAATTTCACGCTTGATATTAGCTTCTAGATTTTTTAGTACTTGTTTATTATCGACACTACTGCTTAAATTTGCGATATTTGCGCTAATCGAAAGCGTATTTACCAAATCGTCCTTGCTGATTTCAAGCGGAGCTTCGTGCGGCTTAAACGCAAAGCTCGCGCCCACCTCGTCGATGAGATCAATGGCACTATCGGGAAGAAATTTATCGCTTTGATATTTTTTAGCAAGCGTTACGCTATCACGCAAAATTTCGTCGCTAAATTTCACGCCGTGAAATTCCTCATATTTTTTGGCTACGCCTTTTAAAATTTCGACGCTATCGTCGATACTAGGCTCACTTACATCGATCTTGCAAAACCTGCGGCTAAGCGCTTTATCCTGCGAAAACGAGCGGTATTCGCCGTATGTAGTAGCGCCGATAACCGATAGCTCGCCGCTTGCAAGCGAAGGTTTTAGGATGTTTGACATATCAAGCTCGTTGCGATTGCCCGTGCCTGCGCCAACGATCGTGTGAATTTCATCGATAAATAAAATCGCATTTTGATTAGCGCTAAACTCGTCTATGAGATCCTTTAGCCTCTCCTCAAACTCCCCGCGCAGCGTAGTGCCTGCGATTAGCGCGCCAGCATCGAGAGCGTAAATCACCTTGTTTTTTAGCTTTTCTGGCACTTCGCCGCGGACGATTTTTAGCGCGATACCCTCAATGATCGCGGTTTTACCAACTCCCGCTTCGCCCACTAAGATAGGATTGTTTTTCTTGCGGCGACAGAGGGTTTGCAGCGTCTTTTCGATCTCTTTTTCGCGTCCGATGAGTGGATCGATCTTACCCTCAAGTGCGATTTTATTGAGGTTTGCTGTATAAAGTGAACTAGGCGAGTCCTTTTTAATATCGCGCTCGTTTATGGCGTCCTTTTCGCCCTCAAACGCAGGCTCAAATTCCGTATTCTGCCACTGCCTGCGACTTTCGTCATAATTCATCGCATGCGTGATATCATCGATATCGTATGAGTTTAGCTTAATCGCTGCGGCTTCGTCGCGAGAAACGACCTCATCACGGTGATCGAAAGCGGATTTGTACTTTCGCACGATGAGCTCAAAAATCGCGGCATTGATACCGTAGTGATTTAAAATTTTAGTGCAGTCGTTTTCCTTATCATTTAAAATTTTAAGCATAAAATCGAGCTCGTTTTTAGGCTCTTTAGCGTTATTTAATTCAGTATAGAACTGCTTAAATTCTATCGTCTGCGCCGGAGCCTTGCCGCTTGATTTAGGCATCATATCCAAAAGCCCGCCCAGATTATCCAAGATATTTAGATAGTTAATATCCGGAATTTCTTTGGCGATGAGCCCATGGAAGGGCTTATTGTATTTAAAAATCGCGTAAACTACGTGCGAAGTGGTGATATATTCGTCCTCGCCGTCGTTTGCGACGCTGATTGCTTGTTCAAAATGTTTGTTTAAAAAAAATCCTATCATTACTTTCCTTTAAATTTAATCCTCTTCGATCTCGCATCTAAGAGGGAATCCTGCGGCCTTTGCCGCTTGTAAAACCGCTTGTTGCTTGCACTAGGCTATCTCTTTAGGATACGCGCCGCAAACTGCGCGACCCTGCCTATGAACTTTCATCATTAAATCTACGGCGTCGTTAAAGTTTTTGGCGAAAATCTCCATCAAAATATAAACCACGAAATCCATCGTCGTCACGTCGTCGTTTAGTAAAATCACCTTATACGGGCGAGGCACGAAAGATTTTGTTTTGGCGCGAGTGCGAATCTGCACGCCGGTTTTAGTTGCCATTTTTTATCCTGGCGATATCACTTTTTATCACATCGGTATCGACCATGCCTAAGTAATACGGCTTGCCCCGCTCATCACCCTCGTTAATGTCGGTAAGCCTTTGATATTTTCCGTCTTTAAGTACCACCTTAAAAGGGATCGAAAGCGCGTGGCGATAACCGATGTCGCTTAAAATTTGACCCACTATGCGCTCGTTCTGTTTTGAATTGGAGATGAAATAATACGCGTTAAATTTTTTCGTAAAATTTTCGATCACCTGCGCGTCCGTAATGTCCTCGAAATAAATCAAGCCGACCATCAGAAAATCCGCGGAGTTTTTTAGCTGAAAGTCCATCAGATGCGGCGCTTCGATGCGGCACGGCTGGCAATACGTACCGAAAATATCAAACATTAAAATTTTATCGCTGTCCGCGAGCTTAAAGCCCTTTTCTGTCCGCTCGATCGTTACCTCGCCGCCTACGACGCTTTTAAGCGTAAAGCGCTCGCCCGCTTTAAACGGCGTAAAAGCTACCTCCTCGCCGCTCTCCCCACCAATACGCTCGCCATTTTTATCTTGAGCGGAATTTTTTGCCATCTGATTCTCGCTCGCGGCGGAATTCTCGCCCGCAGAGCCCGTCTTTTTCTGCGAATCATCTCCGCAGCCGCTTAAAACAAAAATCGCCAAACATAATAGTAAAAATTTCTTCATTGCATTTCCTTCGGGTTTAAATTTAAGCCCGCATTTTAACCAAAGTTTTGTGAATTTAAAATGAATGCTTGTCGTATCTCTTCATCGCGCTTTGCGCTTCGCGGTCGGCTTCCTTGCGCTTTAGCGATTCGCGCTTGTCGTGCAGATTTTTGCCTTTTGCTAAAGCAATACGCGCCTTTACGCGGTTTTTATCATTGAGATACAGCGACAAAACCACGATGGTAAGGCCCTCTTTGCTAACCGCGCCAAGCAGCTTGTCGATCTGCTTTCTGTGCATCAAAAGCTTTCGCGCCGCCCCTTCGTCTGGACGAAAATGGGCGTTGGTGCTTTCAAGATAGCTTATATGGGCATTTAGCAAAAACAGCTCGCCGAGAATCACGCGACAAAAGCTATCTTTGAGATTGCCCCTGCCCGCGCGCAGAGCTTTGACCTCGCTGCCCTTTAGCACGATGCCCGCTTCAAAGCTTTCAAGTATCGTAAAATCGTGAAATGCCTTGCGATTTTTACTCAGTTCTTTCATCTTTTTCCTTCTAAATTTGACCCTAAGCTTAGCCCGTTTTTGCTTAAATTTAAAAGCGGGCGAGCAAATTTTAAATTTTATCTTTAAATTTAGCTTTTAAATTTTAACCGCGCGCCTTGGAATTCTTATTTTAAGAAAAACACGCTGCTGCCGCTGCCGCTTAGAAACATATCGCGATACTTGCTCATCTGCGGATATAGCTTTATGCACGGCGCGAAAAGATCATTTAACGTAAAGCCGCCGTATCGTGCCAGCAGCTGCTCGCTGCTTAAACGCAACATCTCTTGCGCCTGCGCGGCGTTTATATTTTGCATAAAGCTTGCGCGAAACTCATTATAAACCGCGCCGGTAGAGCAAAAGATCGCGGGCGTTAAAATTTCGATCGCAGGCAGCCGGTCCTCGAAAGGCTCGATGATCTCGCCGATGCCACGCACGTTTGCGGCCTCAAGCCCGCTAACAAAAAACGCGACGTCTGCGCCGATATTTTGCGCGATCGCTATAAGCCGCTCGCGCGGAATTTTTAAGCTTAATTCCTCGTTCGCAAGCTGCAAAAACGCCGCCGCATCGCTACTGCCGCCCCCAAGACCCGCACCGATCGGAATATGTTTTTTAAGCACGATCTTATGCGAGCTGAAAAAATCCGCAAGCTCGCGCGCAAAGCCTGCCCGCTCAAGCGCCGCCTTGGCCTTTAAAATTATATTATTCGCGATCTGCGCGGCGTCACATTCGAGCGCAAAGCCGCTCGCGCGCTCAAAGCTTATCTCATCAAACAGCTCCCTGCGCAGCACGAAGCGCGAGGCGATTTCGTGGTAGCCGCCGCGCGTGCCGACGACTTTTAAAAAAACATTGATCTTTGCATAGGCCTTCAAATTTTACTCCTTTTGCGCCTTGGCGCGCTTGCGTTAAATTTAGCCGACGGCGAGCTTATCTAGCGCGATTAAAATTTTAATCCGCGCGCAAGTTAAATTTCAGCCTGCGGCGCGCCCCGTCCAGTGCGATCAAAATTCAAAACCGCGTGCCGTGAAGTGCGTACCGCGGAATTTAACCCACGATCGCGGCGCTCGATACGTTAATTTTTATAAAGCGCGAAATTTTAATCCGCAACGCACGCGGCTAAATTTCAACCCGCGGCGCAAATCTATCTTAGCGATTAAAATTCCAAGCCGGCAAAATTCTAACCGCGCTGCGCTAAGTCGCAAATTTAGCTTGG
>CAUUQJ010000037.1:0-8644 GCA_963547085.1 uncultured Campylobacter sp.
TGTATAGTGAAAAAATATTTTATATTTAAAAAAAGAGGAGGCAAAGATTATGAATTTATTAAAGTTGACTATTTGGGGTTTATGGGCCACAATTGCAGGCTATTTCTTATTTACATATGTTTTTAGGGATTGGCTAATTAGATTAACGATACTCGATATTAGCAATGGCAGTGCTAATCTATTTTTTTATATAATTTGTAGCGCTATAGCACTAATACCAGCGTTTATTTTAAAGTATAAATTACAAGATATGCGCTACCAGAAAGAAGAAAAGATAAGGAAACTAATAATAAAAGCTGGAATAAATTTATTTGATGTAGGATTAGGAGATTTTTCTACTTTATCTAATAATAATTATGCGGAAGAAATAGAAAAGTATAAAGAAGAGATAAAAGAATATTGCGCAAACCAAATGCAAAGCTATTTTGAAAGCTATTTTGAATTTGAATCACAAATGAATTTAAGAAGAGCGGAGCAAGAAAAACAACTCGCATTGGAAAAAGAGCAACAAGAACACGAATATCAACGCCAAGAAGAAGATTTCCGAAAAACACAAAGGCAACGGAAGAAAAAAGAGCTTCAGCAAGAAGTCGAACATCTTACGGACTTATTATGCAATGATTCGGGCAATCAAACGGAGGTTGAACGCAAACTAAAAAGTGCAATCGATAGTTTAGAGTTATTAAAAAAGGCAAATAAAAATCGTCGCTCATGGTGGGAACTTTAAGTAAATAATTTAATAATTGTAATGATGGTCCAAAATATACTGTTTACTTTAGCAAATTTAGTCCATACTATTCTGATCTAAAATTCTAGATCAAATTGCCATCCTCATTTTATCTAAAATTTTGTTTTTATCGCTATAATGCGACTTCTTGACCTTTTCGTCTAGTGGCTCAGGACGTTGCATTCTCAGTGCGAAAACGCGTGGTTCAAATCCCGCAAGGGTCGCCATTATGGACTTATACAAGTCTCTTGATTTTAAACGATAAATTTATCTATGATTTTATCATGGGCTTTCATACAGCCCGTTAGATTTTAAATAATAGATTTTATCCGCGATTTTATCGATGAAACTTTTATCGTGCGAGACGATGATTTCGCTTACGTCAAGCCCCGCCAAAATCCCCGCCACACGCTCCTGCATCGCCTCATCAAGCGCCGTCGTAGGCTCGTCCAGTAGCAGTATCCTAGGCTCGCACACCAGCGCGCCCGCAAGCGCCACCAGCTTTTTTTCGCCGCCGCTTAGATGAAAGGGCACCCGCTCGCACAGATGCTCGATTCCCAGGCGCCGTAGCGTCTCCAGCACCTTACGCTCAATCTGCTCTTCGCTTAAAATTTCAAGCTTTTTTAGATGGTCGTTTTCGCTGCCCTGCCTTAAAATTTCCGCCTTACGACCAAAAAATTTAGAAAAAATCCCACGCCTTTTCTCCGCATTTCGCGCTCGTTTTAACCGCTCATTTTGCGCACGCAGGCTAAATGCGACGTCCTCAAACACGCTCGCGCACAAAAATTGATCGTCGCTGTTTTGAAACAAAAACCCGATCTCGTGGCGAAATTTTACAAAATCCTCCACACACTCAAGCTTCTCGCCGAAAAGCTCGATCTTGCCCTCGCCCCATTGCCTTAGACCGCCTAAAATTTGAAGCAGGCTTGTCTTGCCCTGCCCGTTCGCGCCCAGAATCGCCACTTTTTCCTTATGCCCTACGCTCAAATTTACGCCGTGAAAAATTTCTCGCTCGCCGTTTTTAGCGCTTAAATCCAGCGCCTTAAGCGAACAGCTCATAAGATAGCTCCGATTTTAACAGATACGCACGCCAGCACGAACGCCAAAAACGAGGCCTCCGAGATGCTCAAGCCCTCGCGACGTTCGTAAAATAGCCTACCGCAAAATCCTCGCGCGCTCATCACCAGGCTTAAATTTCTTGCCTGCTCAAGCGCCGAAATCGCTAAAATCCCGACTAAATTTGCATAAATTTTATAGGTGAAAATTCCGCTCGTCCCTACAAATCCGCGCATTCGCAAAAGCGCTTGCAGTCTCGCTAGATCCGAGCGTAAAAAATTTACGAATCGCCCGCAGCAATACACTAAAGAACTTAGCTTTTCGCCGAGCCCCAGTCCATAAAATCCGCGCGCGAAAAAATATTCGTCCTTGCCGTAAAATAGCAAAATCGCAAACGCCATTATCAAATTTGCGCGCAAAAATATCACGCCCGCAAGCTCGTAGTTGCCGACTATGGCGGGGCTTAATGCGCTTAAAATCGCAAAGATATTTAATACCGCAATCCTTGTGCAGACCGCGCGCGCAATCGAAATTTTAAGCGCAAAAAGAAGCATCGGCGGGGCAAAAAACGCTGCGTAAAGCTGCCCACTAAGTCCGACGCCGAAGCTGAAGATAAAAAACGCGAGCAATGATACAGAGGGGCTCATTTGCGCGCTCTTTTCGCTAGCCACATTAAGCCAAAAAAGCCGAAAATGAAGGCCAAACAAAGCGCGATTTTAGGCGCCTCGGCGGACTGGCTTTGAAACGCCAGGCTCCTAATATCGCTCTTAGGGCTTTCTTTTGGCAAGATACTTTGCGAGGCGGAATTTTCCAAAGGCTCGGAAGCATTTAAAATTTTATCTTCAGACACACCGCCTTTCGGTGCGATATTTTCGGGCGCGCTGTCTTTAGCCGCGGAATTTTTAGCGGCATTCAAATTTTGCGGCACAGGATTTTCAGAAATGTCAGAATTTTGTGGCGTGGAATTTTCAGGATCACCGGAATCCTGCGGCGTAAAGTCCTCGGCGCTAAATTCCATCTGCGCGCCATGTCCTGCACCTCCGTAAATTTGAATAGTAAAATTTTTAGCCGGGATCTTTATGCTCGCAAGTCCCTCTTTATCGGTCCTAGTGCGCAAAATTTCGCGCCCGTCCACACTAATTAAAACTTCGCACTGCATGCAAGGAGAATTTTTATAAAAATAGCTATAAATCTCCACTCTATCGTCCTCTTGAGTCGCAAAAAGATGAAGCGCATGCGAAAATGCGAAGGAGCTCAAAACCGCTAAGAAAAATAGCGCTCTCATCGCCTTTGTCCGCCGTAAAATTTCGCAATAAAGCTAAGCGCAAAAAGAGTGATGATCCCTTCCAAAACAGCCAGGATCGCACCTTCGAGCGAGATAAGCGTCGCGATAGCAAAAAACTCCCGTCCGCTGATGAAAAGCACGAGATCAAGAAGCAGCATCGAGCAAACGATCGGCACGAAACCCGCCAAAAATAGATAAATTTTTTGCATGCGCGCTTTTAGCTCTTGCGCTTTTGCGGCGGCGGCAAAGAGTCCGCCTAAAACCGCTGGAAAGCCGATGACTGCGGTATTTACGCCGAGCACGCTAAGCCCTCCGAAGCCGAAAAATACCCCTTGCAAAAACAGCGCGACGAAAATCGCCAAGATCGCGCGCGAGCCCAAAAACGCGCCCACGAGCCCGCTTAGCATCAGGTGCATGGAGCTGACGCCCACGGGCAGGTGCACGAAAGAGGCGACGAAAAATAGTGCGCTAAAACATGCGATCTTCGGGATTTCAGACTGCCTTGCGCACCATAAAATCGCAGCCACGGCAGGCGCCGTAACCGCCCAGCCGGCAAGCAGCACGGGCGCGCTCAAAACTCCTTCGCTAATGTGCACGGCTCGCCTCCTTTAAATCGCTCCCGTTTTTTAGACGCGCAAAAACGCGGGAGCTAGCTAAATTTAAGGCATTTGCGACCTTTGCGATAATCGCTTTGATTGCTACAGGTCTTGCCTTTACGGCTTTAGTCGCGGCAAAAATTGCGGCTGTAAAACTCGGGGCTTGCGTCCTATTTGCGGTGGCCGTCAGCGCAAGACTCGGAGCGGTCTCAAAACCGTTTGCGGAACCAGTAAATTTGATAAATTGTACGGCTCGCACGGCACAAAAATTTTCGCTTGCTACAATTTCAGGAGCGGCGAGCGGATTTTGCAATGCAAAATTTAAAGCTCCGATCGATCTCGGCGCAGTGCTCGCGCGGCAAAACAGAGCTTGCGAAATTTTCAAAGTCGGGGTTTTTAAAATTTCAAAAAACGAAATTTTACGTGCTGGTATTTTACGCTCGTAAATCCACGGGTATGGAATTTTACGGCTCGAAGCTCCTAAGCGCGGATTTCTACCAAGCAAAATTCCACGCAGCAGAGCTACGTTTCTTAAAATTTTGCTCGGCGAAATTTTGCTCCGTAAAGTTTTAACCAAACCCCGAGACTCAGACTGCGCGCAGATGCGAAACGGCGGAATTTTACCATTTAAAATTTTAGCCGCAGAATTCGCTGGAAATTCTACACCCAAAAGCAAAACGCGCGAAAATAAAATTTCAAAACTCCGCTCAAACGCAATTTTAAATTTATCCGCGGCGGCGTAAATTTCGCCCGAAAAAAGAGATCTCACCGAGCCGCTCCCCTATTTTTTCAGCTCGTCCGCCTTGATCCAAAGCACGGCTCCCAGCTCATTTACGGGCAGCTCGCTTCCTTTCGCGCCTTCCTCCTCGCTAAGAGCCGCAAAGCCCCACCAACCGGCAACCGGCATCACGAAGCTAAACTCGCCCGCGCCGTTGGTTTTAACGACCTGCGTGACATGCACCTCACTAGGGGCTTTGTAGCCTTTATCGTTATATAGCTCGATCTCCACGTCCGCGCCCGAGACGGGCTTTCCGTGCAGTAAAAAAACTCCGCTAAATATCTCTCCCGCATACAGCGCATAAGGGCGCACGAGCGGCACGATCTCCGCCTCTAACCCGAGCGGCTTATCCCAGCCTTCGCCCGCGCCGTAAGCATCGACGTAGGTTTTGGTAATATGGCGGATCATCTTGCGCTCAGCCGGCTCGGCATAGGGTTTCGGATCGAAATAAAACGCCAAAAGCGATGGCTTGTCAGCTTTAAATTCCGCCGCAAAATAGGAATTTTCGCCCTTTTTCTGCTCTTTTAGACCACCTAGGAGCGATTTTTTCTCGCCGTCAATAAAAACGCCAAATTCTGCGGGCTTTTGTAGATTCATAGACTCCTGTAAAAACGGATGGGAGAATTCCAAATTTAGCTTTAAAGTAGCGTCTTTTTGATCCTCTACGACATTTTTATCCGTTGTAAGAACGCCGAAATGCGCGAACGCAAGGCTCGCCGCGAAAATTCCTAAAAAAGCAAATTTTGCCTTCATGTAATACCTTTCATAATAAAATATTACGGAATTGTATCACTTTTTTTCATCCGTATTGCTTAAATGTGGGTTTATTTTGAGTATTTAAAGCAAACTTTGGTTAAAATGTCGCAATTTAAATTACCAAAAAGAGGCAGAAAATGATAAATTTAAAACTTATCGAGACGAATTTCGACGAATTTAATAAAAAACTCATCGCCAAAAAAGTCCCGCCGCAAACTCTGCAATCGCTACTGGATGCCTACAACGAGCTAAAATCTAAAAAGACGGAGTTAGAGAATCTTCAAGCCGTGCAAAATGCAAAGAGCAAGGAGCTCGGTCTCGCCGCGCGCGAAGGCAAGGACGTAGGCGCGCTAAAATCGCAGCTTGAGGAAAACAAGCAAAAGATCCAAGGCCTAAGTGAGCTCGTAAATGAGCGCGAACAAAGCTTAGAGGCGATCGCCGCGTGCGTGCCGAATATCATCGACGACGACGTGCCGATTGGCGCGGACGAGAACGAAAACGTCTGTATCAAAAAGGTGCTGCAGCCGCGCATATTCAACTTCGCGCCCAAGCAGCACTTCGAGCTCGGCGAGGCGCTGGGATGGCTTGATTTCGAGCGCGGCGTCAAACTCAGCGGCAGCCGCTTTACCGCGATCCGCGGGCTGGGCGCAAAGCTGAATATGGCCCTCATCAACTACATGATCGAATTTAATAACTCGCGCGGCTTCGAGCTCGTAAATATGCCGTTTTTGGTGCGCGGTCAGATCCTCTACGGCACGGGTCAGCTGCCTAAATTTAAAGACGATCTCTACCGCGTTGACGACGAGGAGCAAAACCTCTACCTCATCCCTACGAGCGAAGTTACGGCAACGAATCTCTTTAACGATGAAATTTTACGCAGCGAGGAGCTGCCGATCAAGCTCACCAGCTACAGCCACTGCTTTCGTAAGGAAGCGGGCTCAGCGGGGCGCGATACGCGCGGCATGATCCGCCAGCACCAGTTTGAAAAGGTCGAGCTCGTCGCCATCACGCGCCCAGAGGATAGCGCAAAGATGCTTGAGGAGATGATTTCATGCGCGAGCGATCTGCTAAGCAGCCTTGGCCTTCCGCACAGACACATGCTGCTTTGCAGCGGCGATCTTGGCTTTAGCGCCGCAAAGACCGTGGATTTGGAGGTTTGGCTGCCGGGGCAGAACCAATACAGAGAGATCAGCTCGATCAGCAACTGTCGCGATTTTCAGGCGCGTAGAGCCAAGATCCGCTTCAAAGACGGCAAGAAGAACAGCCTCGTTCACACGCTAAACGGCTCCTCGCTCGCGGTCGGCCGCACGCTGATCGCGGTGATGGAAAATTACCAGCGCAAGGACGGCAGCATCGAAATCCCGCGCGTTTTAGAAAAATATATGTAGGCGGCCCGTGCGAAAGCCTTACAAAAACCAAAATTCTAACGCCCGCTTCGCAGCCGCTGGATTTTGCGCGGAAAAATTTAGAAAGTGCGGCGTTAAATTTTTCGCGCCGCAAAACGCGGGATTTTTTGCAATAAAATTTGGTAGCACGAAATTTTGCGGCGCAGAGCCTGAAGCACGCGATACCAAGCTTCGCGGTTTTAAATTTTGCAATGAAATGCTTCGTCATACGCAACAAATTTGGCAATCACGGCACCCGCATTTTAAATTTCACGACGAGAAATTTAATGGCGCGAAATTTACGACCTACGGAACAGAATTTTTAGGGGCAAACTTTCGCGGCACGGAATTCTGCAAATCAAAATTTAGGACACGCGGCGTCAAATTTTACAAAGCAAAATCGCGCGAGACGGATTTTTTAGCTCACACTGCGAAATTTTATGCGGCTAAATTTCACGGCGTGAAATTTCAGGAAATGAAGTTCCAGACGCCAAATTTAAAGCTTAAAATGAAATTTAGCGAAGCGAAATTCGGCGGGATAAAATTCCGCGGCGGCGCGCTTTTAAAATTCGCCGCCGCAAAAGGGCTACGACGCAGTCCTAGCCTTTGCGCCGCCACGCCCTTTAAATTTACCGCGCCGCAAAACGCAGGATTTTTTGCAACAAAATTTGATGAAATAGAATTTTGCGGCGTAAAATCTCATAAAGAAAGATTGCGCCGCGCAAAATTTTATGCCGCGGAATTTGCGGCGAAGTGTGCGAAATTTTGCGGCATGAAACGGCGCGGAGCGGGCGCGTGAAGATCGCGCTTTTCGGCGGCAGTTTCGATCCGCCGCACGCAGGACACGACGCCGCGGTGAAGGCGATTTTATCGAGCTTAAAGCCCGACTTGCTAATCATAATGCCGTCGTTTCTAAACCCGTTTAAAAAGAGCTTTTCGGCGCCGCCGCAGCTACGGCTCAGATGGTGCCGCGCGCTGTGGAGCGATGCTCCGCACGTGGAGGTGAGCGATTATGAAATTTCGCAAAACTGCCCGGTACCCACGATACAAAGCGTGAAATTTCTGCTCGAAAAATACGGCGCGAACAGCAAAATCGCGGCGGAGACGACAGGCAAAACGAATGAAGCCCCGACAGCCGTAACGGATAGGGCTCTACCTAACGGCGCAAATATTGCAAATAAAATTTCTGCCAGTGCTTATACTCCTGGCAGTGCAGACAAAATTTTACCCGAGAGGACAGACGGGGCTTTGTCGTGCGATATAGGTAAAATTCTAGGCGGCGACGCCTGCTCTGTCGATAGTACGGGCGGGACGGACATCCCCGCTAACGCAAAAAACGAAGCTCTGCAAGGCGGAATGGCAGATGAAATTTTGATCTGCGATGAAAGTGAAACAAAGGGGATTTCGCAAAGCACGGTGAGTGGAATTTCGGGCGGCTACAAAAGTAATGCGGGCGGTGCAAACGACGTAAGCAAAATTTTAAGTGCAGATAAAATTTCAAGCGTCGTCGCAAGCAAAGTGTCCGACATCGTCATGAGAGAAATTTCAAACTCCGTCGGGGGCGAAATTTCGAGTACTAGCAAAATTCCGAGCACTGTCCGGAACGAAATTTTAAGCGCGAATAAAATTTTAAGCGCAGACGCGAGCGAAATCACAAATGCAAGCGTAATTTCAAGCCCCGTTGCAAGCGAAATTTCAAGCGGCAATGCGAATTACATGGCCAACGCAGGCGGCGCAAATTGCATGGGTAGCTCAAATAGCGCAGGTGACACAGGCAGCGTAAATGATGTGCATGACGCGAGCGATGTGAGCAGTGCAGATGAAGCAAGCAAAGCAAATAGTGCTAGCGACACGGATACAGTCTCAAAGCTCTACATCGTCGTGGGCGCCGACAACCTAGCAGAGCTTCACAAATGGCGCGATTTTAGCGAGCTGCAAAAATTGGCGGAGTTTGCGGTGCTTACGAGGCCGGGCTACGAGATCCCGCGGCAGTGGGCGGACCTAAGGCGGATCGAGATTGCCGTAGATGCGAGCTCAAGCGGTTTTAGGCGAGATTTCAAA
>CAUUQJ010000038.1:0-8386 GCA_963547085.1 uncultured Campylobacter sp.
GGCGCGAAAAAGGTCGTTTTGATCTCGACCGATAAGGCGGTGCGACCGACGAACATTATGGGCACGACGAAGCGTATCTGCGAGCTTTACGCGCTAAATTCCAACGACGCGGCAAGCGACACGCAGATCGTCGCCGTCCGCTTCGGAAACGTGCTCGGCTCAAGCGGCAGCGTCATTCCTAAATTTAAACGCCAGATCGAAGCAAACGAGCCGCTTACCGTTACGCACCCCGAGATTACGAGATATTTTATGCTCGTTAGCGAGGCGTGCCAGCTGGTGCTTCAAGCGGCCTCCATCGCGCAGGGTGGCGAACTTTTCGTGCTGGATATGGGCGAGCCCGTAAAGATCGCCGATCTTGCCAAGCGAATGCTGCAGCTTGCCGGCAAGGAGGAGCTGGGTATTAAATTTGTCGGTCTACGTCCCGGCGAGAAGCTTTACGAGGAGCTTTTGATCGACGAAAACGACAAGAGCACGAAGTACCAATCCATATTCGTAACTCACTCCGCAAAATACGACCTGCAAGAGCTAAACTCGCAGATCGAGGAGCTTTCGGAGTGCGAGGACGCGCAGGTCGCGGATAAGCTAAAGCGTATCGTGCCCGAGTTTTCGCACCGATTGAATGATATGAAGGGCACGGCTTGATCGGTATCGTGGATTACGGCGCGGGCAATATCCAAAGCGTGATGAACGCGCTTAGCTTCTGCGGCGCTAAATTTTGCCTCGCGCGCAGCCCTGAGGAGCTTTTGAGCTGCGATAAAGCTCTGCTTCCCGGCGTTGGCGCATTCGGCGAAGCGATGGACAGGCTTCGCGCAAGCGGTATGGGCGACGCAATTAAAGAGTTCGTCGCAAGCGGCAGATATTTTTTAGGTATATGTCTAGGGATGCAGCTTCTGTTCGAGCAAAGCGAGGAGTTCGGCGCGCGCAGCGGGCTTGGAATTTTGCCCGGTCGCGTCGTAAAATTTGACAAAACGAAATTTAATATTCGGGGGGCGGAATTTGGATCTGAGGATATGAAATTTAGATCGGGCGGGATGGAATTTAATTCAGACGGGGCAGAGCCTAGCGAGCGCTGCGGGCAAAATTCCACTTGCGCCGAAAGCCTAAAGATCCCGCACGTCGGCTGGAACAGTGCGCATTTTATCAAGCGCTCGCCGATAAATACGGGCTTGGGCGAGTTTGAGTATCTGTATTTCGTGCACTCCTACCACGTCCTTTGCGCGCGCGAGATCACGCTTGCGAGCACGTTTTACGGCTATGAGTTTGCAAGCGCGATCTGGCGCGAAAACGTATTCGCCTTTCAGCCGCATCCCGAAAAAAGCCACGATGCGGGCATAAAAATCATTAAAAATTTTACGGAGCTGTGATGGAGATTTTCCCTGCGATCGATCTGAAACAAGGATGCGCCGTGCGCCTTAGCAAGGGCGAGATGCAAAGCGCAAAAATTTATTCCAAAGACCCCTGTGAGCTAGCCAAAAAATTTGAAGATCTCGGCGCTAAATGGCTGCACCTGGTTGATCTCGACGGCGCGTTTGCTGGCGAAGCGGTAAATTTCAAAGTGATCGAGCGGATCGTAAAAAGCACTCGCCTGCGCGTCGAAGTGGGCGGCGGCATCCGCGACGAAGCGCGCATAAAGGAGTATTTGAGCTTAGGTGTCGATAGATTTATCCTGGGCTCGGCGGCACTTAAAAATAGAGATTTCGTAAGGAGAATGGCGAAGCTTTACCGCATCGTCGTGGGCATAGACGCAAAAGACGGGCTCGTAGCGACCGAAGGCTGGGCGGAGCTAAGCCGCGTAAAAGCGACCGATCTGGCGCGAGACTACGCGGATGCGGGCGTTTGCGCGATTATCTGTACCGACATATCGCGCGACGGGATGCTAAGCGGCGTAAACGTAGAATTTAGCCGCTCTATCGCGAAAGCTTGCGGCATCGATACTATCGCAAGCGGCGGCGTGAAAGATATAAACGACATAATCGCGCTTAAAAACGCGGGGCTCATCGCGGGCGTCATCGTCGGCAAGGCGTATTACGAGGGCACGCTCGATCTTAAAAAGGCGTTTGAAGCTCTATAAAAACGCCCGAGCGTAAGCAAAGTTTGAACTAAATTTTAGTAATATGCAAATTTTAAAATTTAAAGGCGATGTGAGGCGATGAAAGATTTTTTTTATGAGATGATCGTAAAAAGCGCGAATGCAAGCGAACTTTTTAAAAACTTTGCGTTTGAGCTCGGCGTTACCTGCGTCGAGGAGGATGGCGAGCGTTTCATAATCCGCGACGAAGAGGATCTGCAAAATTTAAAATTTGCGTTTGAAGAGTTTAAAAAGGCGCTCGCGCAATCTCTCAATTTAGACGCCGATCTGCAGATCGAAATTTCAAAAAAGCAAAACAAAGATTGGCTAGACGAATACAAAAAAGGCGTCGCGCCCGTGGCGGTCGGTAAATTTTACGTCCGTCCGAGCTGGTGCGAAAGATCGCAAGATTGCGCGCTAATCGATCTTCTAATCGATCCTGCGCTGGCGTTTGGTTCAGGTCATCACGAAAGCACTAATATGTGCCTGGCGCTACTTAGCGAGCTCGCTCGCGCGGGCATGAGCGCGCTTGACGTGGGCTGCGGCAGCGGAATTTTAAGTATCGCGATGAAAAAACTGGGCGCAAAGGTAAGCGCTTGCGATACCGACGAGCAGGCGGTGGCCGCTACGCAGCAAAACGCCGAGAAAAACGGCGTGCAGATCGATAAAATTTGGCTCGGCAGCGTTTCGAGCCCAAACGAGCAAGACTCAAGCGCAGCCGCGCAGCCGCAGTTTGATCTCGTCGTCGCAAATATAATCGCCGACGTGATTTTGATCCTAAGCGCGGATCTGAAAAAAGCGCTAAAACCAGGTGGCAGGCTCGTGCTGTCGGGAATTTTAGAAAAATATAAAGATAGGATCGAGCAAGCTTTTTCGGATCTAAATTTCGTGCAGATGAAAAAGCAAAACGAATGGCTTAGCTTTGTTTATGAAAGGAAAATATGAATAACAACCCAAATAATCAACCCCCTCAAAACGGCGGCGGAAACAATTTTTTCAATAAAAATCCGATCGGCGTTTTTATAATTTTTGCGCTTATTTTGATAGTCGTGTTTAAAGCGATATCCCCAAGCGGCGGATTTGATAGCGGTGGAGTGCTGGGCTCCGTTTCAGGCGAGAGCAGAAACGTAACTTACTCCGAGCTAAAATCGCAGATAAAAAACTCCCAAGTAAGCATGGTCTCCATCGGAAGCTCCACGATTAAAGCTCAAGTCGGCAACGTAATCTACACCGCCAAGCGCGTGGATGATCCCGAGCTAGTTAAAATTTTAGAATCGCGCAAAATTCCATACGGCGCGTATAACGAGAGCAACTTTTTGACCGATCTGCTCTTTAGCTGGGTCTTGCCGCTCGTGATTTTCTTTGGAATTTGGATGTTTTTGGCCAACCGCATGCAGCGCAATATGGGCGGTGGCGTGCTCGGCATCGGAAGCTCTAAAAACCTGGTAAGCGCCGAAAAGCCGAAGGTTAAATTTAGCGATGTCGCGGGCGTCGAAGAGGCGAAAGAGGAGGTTAAGGAGATCGTAGATTTCTTAAAAAACCCCGAGCGATACATTAGCCTCGGAGCTAAAATTCCAAAAGGCGTGCTTTTGGTTGGACCTCCGGGCACGGGCAAGACGCTGCTAGCCAAAGCGGTCGCGGGCGAAGCGGACGTGCCGTTTTTTTCGGTATCGGGCTCGAGCTTCATCGAGATGTTCGTAGGCGTGGGCGCCAGCAGGGTGCGCGATCTATTTGATAACGCTAAAAAACAGGCTCCGGCGATCGTTTTCATCGACGAGATCGACGCGATCGGCAAAAGCAGAACCGCAGGCGGTATCGGCGGAGGCAACGACGAGCGCGAGCAGACGCTAAATCAACTGCTTGCCGAGATGGACGGCTTCGGCTCGGAATCAAGCCCGGTAATCGTCCTTGCGGCTACCAACCGCCCAGAGACGCTGGATGCGGCGCTTTTGCGTCCAGGCAGATTCGATAGGCAGGTTCTAGTCGATAGACCTGATTTCGACGGCAGAATGGCGATTTTGAAGGTGCATATGCGCGACGTTAAATTTGCTCGTGATATCGATATCGAAGAGATCGCGCGCCTTACCGTTGGCTTTGCGGGAGCCGATCTTGCAAACATCATCAACGAAGCCGCGCTTTTAGCGGGTCGCGAGGCAAAGGCGGAGGTCGAGCAAAAAGACCTACTCGAAGCGATCGAGCGCGTCGGTATCGGACTGGCTAAAAAATCGCGCCGCGTAAGCCCGATCGAAAAGCGGATCGTCGCCTACCACGAAAGCGGTCATGCGCTCATCGCCGAGCTTACTAAAGGAGCGATGCCGGTATCAAAGGTAACTATCGTACCGCGCGGATTGAGCGCTGCGGGATACACGCTAAATTCTCCGTTTGAAAATAGATATCTGCATCAGCGCCATGAAATTTTTGCCGAGATCGATACGTTTTTGGCGGGGCGCGCGGCGGAGGATGTGTTTTTGGGTGAGATCACCGACGGAGCTGGCAACGATTTGCAGCGCGCTACCGATATGCTTAAATTTATGGCTACTCAGGTCGGAATGACTGATGCGCTCGGACTTGCGGTGCTAGAAAGGCAGCAGTATTCCTTCCTAAACGGCGGACAGAGCATCAAGGATTACAGCGAGGTAACGGCGGTTAAGATCGACGAATATGTCCGCAAGACGCTGGATGAGCGTTATACGGCGATAAAAGAGACGCTAAGGACCTATGCTCCGGCGATCGAGGAGATGGTGAAGGCGCTGTATGAGAAGGAGACTGTCTCTGGCGAGCAGATCGTAGAGATCATCTCTAAATTTGAAAAAGATAACGGCATGCCTACCCGTCTGGTGCGAAATTTAGGCGCTAATGATGATATCGAAAGCGCAAAGAGCGAGGCTTAAATTTAAAGCCTCGCGCAGGGCAAGAACTTAGCGCTAAATTTTAAGAAGGTCGCGCTAAAATGCTTTACGTGCGATCCGCGGCATCGAATGAAAAGCGGTGCGAAAATAAAATTTAAAGAGTAAGAGATGGAAGAGGAAAAGGGAAAATTAATCTACATATTGCCGAATCTTTTCACGGCGGCAAGCGTATTTTTGGCGGTCATCAGCATAATTTCTACGATCAAGGGCAACTTCAGCGCCGCGATCTTTTATATCATTTTATCCTTGATCTGCGACGGGCTTGACGGCCGCGTGGCGAGGCTAACGCATGCCACGTCGAAATTCGGCGTGGAATTTGATAGCCTTGCGGATATCGTGGCTTTCGGCGTAGCGCCGGCGCTGCTGTTTTATTGCGCGGTCGGGCACGATTACGGTAAGGTCGGCTCGCTTGTAGCTGCGCTTTACGTGGTTTTCGGCGCGATCAGGCTGGCGCGATTCAACGTCACCACGGGCACCTACGAGCCTAGCGTTTTTATCGGACTACCGATTCCTACGGCAGCGATTACGATGGCGTTTTGGATCGGAATTTATCTAAAATATGAGCTCTCCAAAGGATTTGGCGTATTTTTGATCATCGCAATGGCGGCGTTATCGTTTTTGATGGTAAGCAACATCCGCTTTCCGAGCTTTAAAAAGATCAGCCTAAAGCGCCCCAACGCGATTAAAATTTTAGTGCTTCTAATCGTCGTGTTTTTCTCGCTTTTATATCTTTTCAGGCTGGAATTTCCGGCGGTGCTCACTTTGGTCTATATTGTTTACGGTTTGGTTCGCGGAGCTTTAAAGTTAAGCGCGGCTAAATTTCATAAAAAAGACAAACCCGAGGAAACGGCGAAATAATCTCAGATATGTTTATCGCCGCGATTGTTTTAAGCTTGCGCGGCTATAATTTCGCCAAATTTTAACGATTTGAAAGGATTTGTAATGGACAAAAATAAAATCATAATCTTCGATACGACGCTTCGTGACGGCGAGCAAAGCCCCGGAGCATCGATGAATACGGACGAGAAGATCCATCTTGCGTTGCAGCTTGAAAAGCTGGGCGTAGATGTTATCGAGGCGGGTTTTGCGGCGGCGAGCCCGGGGGACTTTGACGCGATAGAAAAGATCGCTAGCGCTGTTAGCAAAGCTCGCGTCTGTTCGCTTGCGCGCGCTTTAGAAAAGGACATCAAGGCCGCGGGCGAAGCGATAAAGGGCGCGAAGCTCGGGCGCATCCACACCTTCATCGCCACAAGCCCCATCCATATGGAATTTAAACTCAAAATGCAGCCGCAAGAGGTAATAAAGCGCGCCGTAGAGTCTGTGCAATACGCTAAAAGTCTATGCGAGGACGTGGAGTTTAGCTGCGAGGATGCGTGCAGAAGCGATATGGGTTTTTTAAAAGAGATCTGCGACGCCGCGATAAACGCCGGAGCCTCCACCATAAATATCCCCGATACGGTGGGTTATCTCTATCCGGATGAGATCACTGCGCGCATAGGCGAGATCGTTAAGCTTATCGGCGAGCGCGCCGTAGTTTCGGTGCATAACCACAACGACTTGGGAATGGCTACCGTAAATTCCTTAGCTGCCATCTTGGCAGGAGCCAGACAGGTCGAGTGTACGATAAACGGTATCGGCGAGCGCGCGGGCAACGCGGCACTGGAGGAGATCGTAATGGCGATAAAGACGCGCAGGGATAAATTTGCGCCGCTTTATACCGATATAAACTTGAAAGAAATTTACCCATCCAGCCGCCTAGTCGCGAGCATCACCGGTATCGAGCCGCAACCTAATAAGGCGATCGTGGGTAAAAACGCCTTTGCGCATGAAAGCGGCATCCACCAAGACGGCGTGTTAAAACACAAAGAAACCTACGAGATCATGCATGCTGAGGATATCGGGCTTGATAAAAACTCGCTCGTGCTAGGCAAACACAGCGGCCGTCATGCCTTCAAAGACAAACTGGTATCTTTGGGCTATGAGCTTAGTAACGAGCAGATTGAGATTGCGTTTAATAAATTTAAAGCGCTCGCCGATAGCAAAAAGGACGTTTTCGACGAGGATATTAGAGAGCTCGTAAACGACGAGTTCGTGGGAGCCGAAAAGACCTACGAAGTGCTAGTTTTAAGCTCCAATAGCTGTAACAAAGGACACGCTAGTACTGCGCTTACGCTAAGATATAAGGATGAAATTTTAAGCGATAGCGCGCTTGGAAACGGCGGCGTGGATGCGATATTTAAGGCGATAGACCGCATTAGCGGCATCAGCGGTAGCCTGAAGGAGTATCAAGTAAAAGCGGTCTCGCAGGGCAAAGACGCGCTGGCGAAAGTAACCGTCAAGGTGGAATTTGCGGGCGAGGGCGCCATCATCGGCAGAGGACTTGACGTAGATACGATGCTAGCGTCTGCAAAGGCCTACGTTGCGGCGCTAAATACATATCTGGACGCCAAGTGCTAAACGTTAGACCTGCTCGGCGGGATTTGTTAAATTTAACGCAAATTCCGCCAGATTAAACAAATCAAAAGCAAAATTTTAATAATATTTCACACTTAAAACGTTGGAGTAGGGGGTATTGAGCCGAAACTCGTTTTAAAATTTATTTATGGAGACTTTTATGAAAAAAGTTCTTGTATTGTTATTTGCGCTCTGCGGCGCGGCTTTCGCTAGCGAGCAGCTAAGCGCTTACACTCAGATCGTTTCTTTTTCTGCAATTACCGTTGCAGTCGTTTTAGGTCTAGCCGCTTTGGGTGGCGCATTAGGTATGGGAAATGCCGCTAGTGCGACGCTTAACGGCATCGCTAGAAATCCGAGCGTAGCTAGCAAGCTATCGAATACGATGTATATTTCGCTTGCGATGATCGAAGCGCAGGTTATCTATGCATTAGTTATTTCATTTATCTTGCTTTTCGTAAATCCTTTTTTGACAGCGGGTTTAAAGGCTGCTGCAAATTAATCCTAAGCCCGAGAAATCGGGCTTTAAACTTATATAATTCAAGGCTTGAGATCAAGCTCTAAAATTTATGCGACCGTGGTGGAATTGGTAGACACGCTATCTTGAGGGGGTAGTGCCGCAAGGTGTACGAGTTCAAATCTCGTCGGTCGCACCATCTATTAAAATTTTCCCTATTTTTTAGTCTTTTTGAATTTTTAGATAATTTTTTAAGTCCTATTTTTGGGAATTTTAAAATTGCTCTTAAAAAATTCTTAATACTTAAAACTACCGATTGATACATATATTTTAAGAAAAACTACTATATATTAAAAAATTATATAGTAGCTTTTTCTGTGCTCCTGCCTTGTTAATCCTTTGAGGAAATTCTATAATCTGCCTAAAATTACTATACAAAGGAAGAAAGATGACGGAAGTTTTTACCAAAATTAAGGATAATCCAATTTTTAAATCAGACCC
>CAUUQJ010000039.1:0-8345 GCA_963547085.1 uncultured Campylobacter sp.
CGCAGATCCGCATCGTCCATCGCGGGCAGATCGTCGTGTATGAGCGAGTAGGTGTGGATCATCTCAAGCGCCATCGCGATCGCCAGCGCGCCCTCAAAGCGCCGCTCATCCACCGCCGAGACGACGCCTAGCAGCAGCTGCGCGCGAAAGTGCTTGCCGCCCGCTTGCAGCATGTAATTGAGTGCCTCCTCGAAGTACGGATGAAAGCTCGGCGCCTTCAGCTCGTTGTGCTTCAAGTAGTCTTTAAATTTTTCTAAAATATCCATCGATCCTACCTTGCGGTTTTGATTTGCTCTGCTTGGGCGCGCCCTTGACGAATGCAAATTCGCGCCCTTCGAATGCCTTTTCGTCGCGTAGCTTAGACTTTGCTGTCGCGAGTCGTTTGTACGTCGCGTAGAAGTAATCATGCCGCTTAAAATTTTAAATTTTAATTTCCCTAGCTTTACGCAGTGCGTGCGGTGCAGAACGCTCCTCTTTTTTTGAGCCGCATCTTACGCTCATTTACTCGCGGATGCTGCACAACGGCTCGCCTTGCTTTACATTTAAGCCGTGCGAGTTAAATTTTACTTTGCACCGCAGCATAGCAGCTCGCCGAAATTTTAGAATTTGCCCTTGTGCCACCCGTTAAATTTGACTGATTTACTAAGGTTAAAAATTTAATAACCTAGCGTCAAATCAAGCGAGCCGTGCTTTATGCAAACCGTATCGCCACAAAATCTAAATTTAACGCCGCCTTATAAAATCGGGCTTCATTTAGTTCGCTGTAGAAGCCGCTCGCTCCGTAGAATCCAAACCGCTCGCTAGGCGGGAAGTAGTCGCCCTCTCTAAAAAGCCTATTTTCACCATTTTTGAACTACGCTTAGCCCTTATCGCCGAGCAGATCGCCTAGGCCGCCGAGCCCTCCTAGCATGGACGCTGCGGCGCCTTTCTTTTCATTTTCGACGAGTTTTATCGCGTCGCCTATCGCCGAGATCAGCAGGATCTGCAAGCTCTCTTTGTCGTTAAAAAGACTATCGTCGATGCTTAGATCAAGCACCTCGCCCGCGCCGTTTAGCCTGATGGCGACCATGCCCGCGCCCGATTTTACGGTAAATTCCTTGCGCGCATTCTCCTCCTCGATCTGCTTAGCCTTGGCCTGCATCTGATCGAGCATCTGCCCCATCTTTGAAAAATCCATTCCTTCGAACATCTTTACTCCGTTATTTGGTTTTTTTCGTTTACCTGCACGATTTTAGGCTTGAAGCTTCTTGCTTTTTTGGCGCTCATATGTGCGTAAGCTACGATGATGACGATGTCGCCGACGCAGACTTTGCGCGCGGCCGCGCCGTTTAGGCAGATCTCGCCCTTTTTCTCGCCGCGGATCACGTATGTGGCGAAGCGCTCGCCGTTATTGACGTTTAGGATCTCTACTTTTTGGTATTCGCAAAGCCCCGCAGCCTCGATGAGCTCGGGTCCGATCGTAATGGAGCCTACGTAGTTGAGGTTGGCGTCCGTCACGCGCGCGCGGTGGATTTTGCTTGATAAAATTTCGATTTTCATCGACCGTCCTTTAAATTTAGTCTAAATTTTACTCGCCTCGCGCTGCGACGAGCTCGCTCACGATCTGTTTGTCGCTGAAAGGATGCTTCACACCCTTGATTTCTTGATAGGTTTCGTCGCCCTTGCCCAAAATAGCGATGATCTCGCCGTTTTTGGCAAGATCTAGCGCGCGCGTGATAGCCTCTTTGCGATCCGCGATCTTTAAAATTTTATCTTTTCGGCGCATTCCGGCGCAAATTTGTTCGATGATCTCGTCTGGATCCTCGCTGCGCGGGTTATCGCTCGTAACGATACAGATTTTAGCAAAGTGCTCCGCGATGGCGCCCATTTTCGGACGCTTGCCGTGGTCGCGATCGCCTCCTGCGCCAAAAACCGCGATGATCTCGCCGCTTGCGTGCAGCGCGTTTAGCACCTTTTCGATGCCGTCCGGGGTATGAGCGAAATCGACGATTACAAGCGGGTTTTTATTTACGATCTGCACGCGACCCTCGACGCCGCCGAAGTTTGCCAGGGCTTTTGCGATCTCCTCGCTCGGCAGCTTGGTTAGAATTTTAACCGCCGCAAACGCCGCGGTAAGGTTGTAAAGATTAAACTCGCCGATGAGATCACTTTGCAGCTGCGCATTATCGCCGTTTGGAGTGCGCACGAGCGCGTCGATACCGCCCTTTAGCCCGTATCCGCTCACGCCGAAGCTCGCGGCGTTTTTGATGCCGTAGGTAAGGGCGTTTGCAGGATTAAATTTAATATGTCCGTCATCGGCGTTTATGAGCTTTGGCGCGTCGTCTGCGAAAAACGAGCTCTTGACTGCCGCGTATTCTTGCATGCTGCCATGATAATCGAGATGATCTTGGCTTAAATTCGTAAAAATTTTAAGTGCAAAATTTAACCCTTCTATGCGGTTCTGCGCGATTGCGTGTGAGCTAACCTCCATAACGAAGTACTCGCAGCCCTGCTTGCTAGCTTCGTAAAGATAGCTCATCGTTTTAAAAACCGAGCTCGTCGTAAGTCCCTTCTCGTCGATCCTGCGCTCATTTATAAAGGCGCCGCGCGTGCCGCTTAGACCGCAGCTAAAGCCCAGATCCAGCAGCGTCGAATAGATCGCCGCCGCGGTCGTGGTTTTGCCGTTCGTGCCCGTAATGCCTACGATTTTGATGCGCGGATCGATCTTTAAAAGCTCCTTTGCACGCGCGATAGAGATGATCTGCGCGCCTTTTTGTGTTGCTTCAGATTCAAATTTAGCGTTCGCACTTGTGCGCATAAAAAAGCAGCCCGCCTCGCACTCGGCCGAGTTGTCGGTGATGAAATTATTTTCTAGTCGTATTTTCATGATTTTTGATTTTTTGCATTAGCGCTTCGAAACGCTCATCGCCTGCATACGCGGCAGCCGAGCTCTCGACGTAATTAAGCCCCATTTCGTAGTAGCCGTTTTCTATCAAATTTTCTAAAAATTCTATCATCTCGGTTTTGTCCGAAATGGCGATTTTGGAGGAAAAAATGATCGATTCAAAGGCGTCTTTAAAGCCTCTTTGGCCTACCGCGCGCATAAAATCGGCATAAGCAATGACTGCAATCTCGTCCTCGGCGCCGGGTTCGGAGGCCGCTTCGTTCGCGATCTTTTCGTTGATGGAGTTTAAAATTTTAAAAAGCTCCGCGGTTTGAGTTTTGGGGCTGAGGTTGTAAAAATCAAAGAGCATAAGCGCCTCTTCGCGGTCTGCCATCGCGGTCTGGCAAAGTTCAAGCAAAAATAGAATTTCCTCCTCGCCGCTTTTTTCGTATGCGAGCGAAAAATACAGCTTCGCAAGTTCGAATTCTCCGCGCGAAAACGCCTTTAGCCCCAGTTTTTTATAGTTCAAACTCTTCGCCTTCGGGGATGTTTACGACGCTAAGCTCGGGGTGAATATCCATGCGAAGCTGGCGCTCGACGCCGTATTTTAGGGTCTGCGCACTTGCAGCGCAGCCGTGGCAATGCCCGGTAAGGCGGACATAGACGACGCCGTTTTTTATGCCTAAAAGCTTCATATCGCCGCCGTCGTTTTGCAGCATCGGTCGAATCAGCTCCAAGCTATCCTGTACCGGCGCTAGAAGCTCTTCGTCTGTAAATGGTATCATTAAAATTCCTTATTTTAGTTTTGGCGAATTATATCTAAAAGCGATAAAAAAAGGCTTATCGGGGATGAAATTTAATCCAAAATTTTGCGCGAGGACGCGGATTTTGCGTAATGGCTAGCAAAGAATTTTATACGGCGCGAACGGTGAACCGCGATTTTAAAATTTTATCGATTCGACAAGGACGAAACTTACAAATCATCGGGCTTGCGTATATTTAAATTTAGACTATTTGCGCCATAAATTTGGGATGAAATTTCAGCTAGACCGAGGGCTAAATTTGAAAAGGAATTTTGCTTGAGCGGTAGGTAAAATTTAAAGCGAAATTGTCTAAATTTAATTAAGGCAGACGCCGATACGATTAAATTTTATAAAAACAAACTCCGAGTTTAATCGTAAATTTTACGACTACAAAAGCATGGACGACGAATATTATTTTAAAGCTCGTAGATAAAATTTACGCTACGTTTTATATCGATCGCGGCTGTGAAATTTTAGCGCAGGCGCGTGCAATCACGGCAAAATTTCTATCGGGGTGCCGATTTTTACATGCTCAAAAAGCTCGTCCATATCGTCATTGACGAGCGCTATACAGCCCTCCGTCCAGTCGCCGAACGCCGCGATACTCTGCCCTAGGTAGCTGAATTTATTCGGTAGCCCGTGGATTTTGATATCGCCGCCTGCGCTCTTGCCGAGGGATTTTGCGTGTGCTACGTCGGCTTTGTTCGGATAGGAGATGCCTAAATTTAGATGATACGCCGAGTTTGGATTTTTGCCGTTTATGGTGTAGTTGCCTTCCGGGGTTTTGCCGTCGCCTTGAATCTCCTTGTGCCCTTCAGGCTCGCGTCCGAGGGCGATTTTGTAGCTTTTCGCGACGCCTTTTGAAGTTAAAATTTCAAGAATTCGTTTGGATTTATAGACGCGGATTTTAGAGATTTGCTCGCCGTCCAATGCTTGCTTTAGCGGAATTTCGGAGTTGATCGTTTCGATATTTTTGTAGCTAAGATAGTTGTCCAATGCCCATGCCAAGCCCGCAGCAATGATAATAAGCGGGAGTAAAATTTTAAATTTCATAGAAGAAATTTCGGGAGTGATCCCGAAATTTTATTTGCTGATTAGCTCGATATAAGCCATCTCGGCAGCGTCGCCCTTGCGAAGGCGGGTTTTGATGATGCGAGTGTAGCCGCCGTTTACGCCTGCGTATTTTGGAGCGATCTCGGTGACTAGCTTATTTGTCGCAGCCTTATCTTGAAGCGCCGCGAAAACAAATCTATGCGCCTCGCTGTCGCCCTTGCGCGCGCGAGTGATTAGCTTCTCGGCATAGCTTCTTAGCTCTTTTGCCTTAGGAAGCGTGGTTTCGATCTTGCCGCTAGTAACTAAAGCGATGGTTAAATTTTTAAGCAGGGCGGCACGGTGAGACGAAGTACGCCCTAGCTTCCTATATCCGTGATTATGTCTCATTTATTGTCCTTCATTCTTTTGTCTTTGAGCCTTCAGCTCGTCAAGCTTGCGTTTTAGCTGCTCTTTTTTCTCGCCGAGCTCCTGGTTGCCGATAGGATAACCGATCTCCTCCATAACAGCCTTGATCTCCTCAAGCGATTTTTTGCCTAAATTTTTAAGGTCTTTAAGCTCGCTTTCCTCCATGATCGCAAGCTCACCGATAAATCTAATATCGGCGCGATCCAGGCAGTTGAAGCTTCGTGCGCTTAAGCTTAGATTGCTAACGCTCTCAAAAAGCTTTGCAAACTCGGAATTTGCAGGGATCGCTCTACCGAAAGTATCGGCAGCGCTGATATTTACGATGCCTTTGAAAACCGCCAGCTGCTGATACATTGCCTCAAGCGCGTTTTTAAACGCATCTATCGCACTGATCTGACCGTCGGTAGTGATCGTAAAGACTACCTTTTCGTAGTCGGGATTATCCTCTACAAATACGTTTTCGATATCATAAACAGCCTTGGTTACCGGGGTAAAAAACGCATCCAGCGCGATAAAATCAGCGTCTAAATTTTCTCTGATCTCTTCGCTTGGAACGTAGCCGATACCCTTTTCAATGATAAGCGTAAATTTAAGATCGGCATCCTCGTTTATCGTAGCCAGATAAGCGCTTGGATTTACGATCTCTACAGCGTCGTTATTTAGGTCGCTGCCGTAAATTTCTTTAGGTCCTTTAAAGCTGTATTCTACGACCTCGCGTAGGGAATCGCCCTTGATTTTAAATCTTAAGCCCTTTAAATTTATGATAAAAGCCGCCATATCCTCGAGCATACCGCGCATGCTGTCGAATTCGTGGCTTACGCCTTCGATTTTAACCGCGGTCGGCGCGAAACCGACCGTGCTCGTATAAAGTAACCTTCGTAAAGGATGAGCTAGAGTGACGGCATATCCCGTTTCAAAGGGATATGCTATGATTTTAGCAACATTTTCGCTGACATTCTCAACCTTTATTTCAGTTGGCATATGAGCTGATGTTGTGATTTTTCTCATATTAGCACCTACTATTTCGAGTAAAGCTCTACGATAAATCTTTCCTCTACAGGAATAACAACTTCTTCTCTCTCCGGAACTCTAGAAAAAATTCCGTATCTTTTCTCTTTTTCTACATCTACCCACGCTACGATACCGGTCTGTGCAGTAAGATCCAGCGCTCTTGAAATTTGCGGGTTATTTTTGCTCTTCTCGATCACTTCGATCTTTTGTCCTGCGCGGACGCTGTATGAAGGGATATCGACGCGCTTGCCGTCTACCAAGATATGTCCGTGCGTAACGAGCTGACGCGCAAATCGTCTAGTCGTAGCAAAGCCCATGCGGTAAACGACATTATCTAGCCTCTGCTCTAAAAGCTGAACCAAGATCGCTCCGGTGTTGCCCTCTCTGCGAGCCGCTTCGGCAAATAGTCTGCGGAACTGCTTCTCGCTTACGCCGTACATAAATTTAGCCTTTTGTTTCTCGCGAAGCTGTGAGCCGTATTCGCTTAGTTTGGCGCGTCTTTGTCCATGTTGACCCGGAGCGTAAGGGCGTTTTAAAAGTGCGCTCTTACCCGCAAGTCTTCTCTCGCCTTTCATAAATAGATCGACGCCGAGCCTTCTTTCTAATTTTTCAACCGGTCCTGTATATCTAGCCATAAATTTCTCCTTTTATAATTACACGCGACGTCGTTTAGGCGGTCTGCAACCGTTGTGCGCAAGAGGAGTGATGTCTTTGAAATATGTAACTTTGATCCCTTCTACGCTACCTACGCTTTTAACGGCGGTCTCGCGTCCGCTTCCCGGACCCTGAACCTTGACGCCTACCTCTTTGATGCCGTGCTCTTTGGCTTTGTTTAGCGCGTCCTCGACGGCTTGCTGCGCCGCATAAGGGGTGGATTTTTTGCTGCCTTTAAAATTTAAAGCGCCCGCACTGCTCCACGCTATCGCATTACCCATCTCGTCCGTTACGGTTATCATAGTGTTGTTAAACGTAGCGGAGATGTAAACTATGCCTTTGGCGATATTTTTTCTGACGGTTTTTTTCTTAACTACTTTTTTTTGTGCCATATCTCAATCCTTATTTAGCTGCCGCGCCGACGGTTTTGCGTTTGCCTTTTCTGGTTCTGGCGTTCGTTTTTGTTTTTTGACCGCGAACCGGAAGGCCTTTTCTGTGTCTTAAGCCGCGATAGCCGCCCAAGTCCATAAGCGCTTTTATATCCATAGCCACTTGTTTGCGAAGATCGCCTTCGACCATATAGTGCTCTTGGATCTCTTTTCTAATAGCGGCGGCTTCATCTTCGCTCAGATCGGCGACTCTTTTATCGTAAGAAATTCCTGCCGCATCGAGAATTTTTCTCGACGTAAATAAACCTATACCGTATATATAAGTTAGTCCGTATTCAATCCTTTTTTTCTTTGGTAGATCTACACCTGCGATACGAGCCATAACTTATCCTTGTCTTTGTTTATGTTTTGGATTTTCACAAATAACGTGAACAACACCTTTGCGCTTGACAATTTTACATTTGTCGCACATTTTCTTAACGGATGGACGAACTTTCATTCCACTCTCCTAAAATTTTCTCCACTTTAAATGCAAACTGCACCTAGGTTTAATGAAATTTCAAAAGCGAAAGTATCAAACCAACTGTTTTCAAAATAGTGGGGATTTTGAAAACACTTCTTCCTACAGTTTAGTCGCAAAATTGCGAGTATATCTAAATTTAACTTTATCCTTACTTATAGCGGTAGGTGATCCTGCCTTTATCGAGGCTGTAAGGGGTCAGCTCGACTTTTACGCGATCGCCCGGCATTATCTTGATGTAGTGCATCCGCATCTTGCCCGCGATATGGCATAAAATCACGTGTTTATTGTCCAGCTCGACCTTAAAAGTCGCGTTCGGCAGCGCTTCTATGACGTTGCCGTCGATCTCTATGACGTCGTCTTTTGCCACAAATTCTCCTTTCTTTTAAATTTAAGAGGGCGATTATATAGAATTTAAAATTTTAAACAGCTTAAAAGAAATTTAAAATAAGCAAAATTTCAGATTTATTTCGCTACGCACGCACTGTTTTTGTAAAAGCGAGGCGGCGCTCTTTTTAAAATTTTAGTATAATGGCTCAAAAATTTTAAAGGAAAAATATGAAATGGCAAGACGGCAGACGAAGCTCAAACGTAGAGGATGACCGCGCAAGCAGCATGCGCACGAGCTCGGGCTCGCTTGGGATGCT
>CAUUQJ010000040.1:0-8247 GCA_963547085.1 uncultured Campylobacter sp.
ATTTGCTTGTTTAAATTTACAAATTGCGAGGCGGCGAGGTTAAATTTCTTCAAATTTACGGGGCTAAAATTCTTAAAATAGCGTGCGACATGTAAATTCAAAAAATTCCGCACCGCACAAAAAGTGTCTAGAGCTGGATTTTGCTTGCTGCCTAGCCCGCTTACATCGCAAAACAGCGAGCGATAGGCGCTAAAAATGGCTTTTTGAGTACTGAACTGCGCGCTCAATCCGCATGCATCAAAACCGCAACGCGAAAAGGCGTCTTGGTTCGCGCCAAATTTGCAGTATAAATGGAGGTCCCGCTTCGTGCCAACGCGACGCAAGTAAATGCCTGCATTGAAATTGCACTGTGAGCGGACGCTCATACTAGATTGCAAACGGCCGCTCGCGCTATAGCTGCGTCGCAAGCTGACACTCCCGCTGGGGTTGCGGCGTGAGTGGACATCTCGGTTTGCGTCAGCGCACCATAAGCAAGCGCTCACGCTAGAGCCGCAGTAAGTATCGCTGCTAAATTGCGCTAAATTTCGCGCGGTAAAACCGCAGCACACTGCGCCGTTCAAGAGCACGCTCACGCTATAATCGCAGTTTGCACGGCTGCGCAGTTCGTATTTCGGTGTGATAAAACCGCGGTGACCTGTATCCTGTGAGAGGCTGTACCTGCTCGCGCCGACATCGATACATCCAGAACTCCGCAAAAGCTCGTGCCCGCGTGCATCCAGATCGTAGCACCCGATGCCCCGAAAAAGCCCATCTATGCGAGCGCTGAGGTCGTCGCAGCTAGCGCCCGGCAAATATCCGTGTTCGTACGCGCTCAGAGCACGCTGTGCGCCAAAGCCCTGCTTGCTCGCGTCTGGGCCACAACGTAAGTTTAAATTTCGTGCGGAGCCTCCATATTTGCGCGCATTAAAGATAAAATTTCTACTCATAATAGCTCACTCCCCCAAACTGCTCGCTTGCCACGCGCTCTTCGTACCGCTCGTCGCGCGCGCTTAGCGGCTCATCTAGGCTCACGACGCGCCTAAGCCCCATTCCTTTGGGCTCAAGCTCGATGATCTCGTGGCTTAGGCGTGCGGCTTCGAAGCGGTCGTGGGTTACTAAAAGGCAGGCAAGCCCCTCGCGCTCGATTTTTGAGACTAAAATTTCGATCAGTACGCCGCGCAGATCGCGGTCTAGACCTACAAACGGCTCATCAAGCAGCGCCAGATCGCAGCCGCTAAGGATCGTGCGCAAAAACGCCGTGCGCTTTTGCATGCCGCCGCTTAGCTCGCGCGGGAATTTATTCAGATCGCTCGGGCTTAGCCCGATCTGTGCGGCGAGGGCGTAAATTTCGCTCACGCGGGAGGGGCTAAAAATTTCAATATTTTTAAGCGCCGTGAGGTTCGGCAGCAGGCGGTTTTCTTGAAACAAAAAGCTGATTTTTTTAAAGCCGTTTTCGATCTGCCCGCTTTTTTTATCCTCCAGCCCGCAGACCAGCCGCAAAAGCGAGGTCTTGCCGCAGCCGCTGGGGCCAAAAAGCGTCTTTACTTCGCCTGCGCGTAGCTGCAGTGAAAAATCTGAAATTATAACGTCGCGCAGAATTTCGTAGCGCAGATTTGAAATTTTTAGCATCATCTGCTCCACGGCATCAGTAAAATTTGAAGCGGCTTGGTCACGAGATAATCAAAAAGCGCCGTAAAGGCTATGACTAGGCACACATATGCCATAACCTCGACCGTATCGATATTGACGCGCGCTTCGGCTATCTTTGCGCCGATGCCGTCGTTCGCGCCCAAAAGCTCCGCCATCACAAGCACTTTCGCGCCGTTGCTGACTGCGACGTAGATCGCGGGAAGCAGCCGCTCGATTAGGTGCGGCGCGTAGAGGTAGCGCAGTTTTTTTAAAATTGAGCTTTTGTAGCTGTCAAAAAGCTCGGTGTATTCGGTGCTCACGCTAGCCATCGCCTGCGCCGCGGACGCAAAAGTCATCGGCGCGACTACGATAACGACGGTAAAAAGCACGCTTGTATCGCCGAAATGAAACCAAAATATCGCAAGCACGATCCAAACGATGGGCGGCGTCGAAAGAAGCACGGTAATTAGCGGGTTTAAAAAGGCTCGCAGGCTTTTGAAATACCCCGCCGCAAGCCCGCTGCAAATCCCAGCAAAAAGCGCGAGGAAGGTGCCCACAAGCGCGCGCTTAAGCGACAAGGCTAGATCGTTTGCGGCGAAATTTTTTAAAATTTCGCACGCTTTGGAAAAAACCGCCGCAGGTTCGGGCAGGATGAGCGGCCCGTATGCTTCGCTCGCTACCTGCCAAAGGGCTATGAAAAAGCACACCGCGCCCAGGCTCGCAAAGCCGCCCCATAGATAGTCTATGACGTAAAACGCGGGGTTTTGAGCTTTGCGAATTTTATCGATTTTTAGCATAGAAAAAACTCGTCCTTAGGCATCGCGCCGCCGATGAGCTTGGGGTTAAATTCCATCAAAATTTCATAAAATTTCAAAAGCTCGTCCTTGATCTCGCTAGGCTTTTTGACGCACAAATTCGACGTATCAATGCTCATAAATATCGCAGGCGGCGGCGCGGGAAAGAAATTCGTCCCGATCGCCGCGGCGCTTTGTTTGTTCGCTTTGATCCACACAAGCGCGTCTGCCAAATCGGCGTTTAAAATTTCAAAATCCGCCTTTTTAGCGGCGTAAAAATCGGTATCGGCGATGATGCCTGCTTGCGGGATGATGGGCTTTACCGAAAACGCCTGCGCCCACATATCGCTTAAATTTGCCCCTCGCTGCACGGCGATGCCTGATACTTTGCCCTTTAAGATCATAGCGCTTGCTAGTGGCTCGACCGTGATCGCGACGTCGTAGTCTTTGGCCAAAAACAGCTGCGCGCTCTCTGCGGGGCTGGCGGTGTAATCGATGTTTAGCTCGCTAATGCCCTGCTTTTTCGCTATGGCTCGCACGATGATGTCTAGCATATCGTTTTTAAAAGGCATGACGATCTTTTTGCCCTTCAACTGCGCAAATTCCGTTATCTTCTCGCCCTTGCTCATCACGAAATTTAGCCCCTCGGTGAGGATATTTACCATGCCGATCTTGCGCCCCTGATTTGCGAGGTTCACCCCCACGTTGCTAGGGCTCATCATGACCTTGTACTCGCCGTTTGCCACGCCTGCGCGCAGCTGATCGGGATCGCGCCAAAGCTCAAGCTTCGCGTCGTATTTTTTGCCGATCTGCCCCTGCATGCACGCAACGCCGATGATGAGGCTAGGCATCGCGGGCGCGCCGTAGATAGTGAAGGCCTCCTTTGCAAAAAGAGGGCTAGCAAGGCCGCTAGCCGCCAACGCAGACGTTAGTTTTAAGAAATTTCTTCTTTGCATCTTTTCCCCTTTTCATTCCTGCCAAACGGCAAGATTTTGATAATCGATGTGCAATTATATCAAAAACAGGAGTGATTCGGTTTGATTAAGCTCAATAGTCCCACTTTAAATTTTAATGCGCTTTTATACGCTAAAATTTAAAATGCCCCGCAGCGGTAAAATTTTATGCTAAAATGGAGAAAATTTCAATTCAAGGACACAAAATGAGAAGCGACATCATCAAAAAAGGCTATACGCGTGCGCCGCACAGAAGCTTGCTAAGAGCGACCGGGCTAAAGGACGAGGACTTTGAAAAGCCCTTTATCGGCGTAGCAAATAGCTTCATCGAGATCATCCCGGGGCACTTTTTCCTCAACAAATACTCCGAAATTTTAAAAGACGAGATCCGTAAAAACGGCTGCGTACCATTTGAGTTTAACTGTATCGGCGTGGACGACGGCATCGCGATGGGACACAGCGGGATGCTTTATAGCCTGCCTAGCCGCGAGCTGATCGCAAACTCCATAGAAACGGTGATGAACGCGCACGCCCTAGACGCTCTTATCTGCATGCCAAACTGCGATAAAATCGTGCCCGGCATGGTGATGGGCGCGCTTCGCGTGAACGTGCCGACGGTTTTTGTTAGCGGCGGCCCGATGAAAAAAGGCTACACCAAAAAAGGCGAGCCGATCGACCTATCCACGGCGTTTGAGGCGGTGGGTAAATTTGAAACCAAAGAGATCAGCGCCGAGGAACTAAAAGATATCGAGTGCAATGCCTGTCCAAGCGGGGGCAGCTGCTCGGGGATGTTTACGGCAAACTCGATGAATACGCTGTGCGAAGCGATGGGTATCGCGCTAAAAGGCAACGGCACGGTGCCTGCGCTTACGCCTGAGCGCGAGGAGCTCATCAGGCAGGCTGGACGCCGTATCTGCCAGATAGCGCTCGATGAAAGATACAAAATACGCAACATCGTGAACGAAAAATCGATCCAAAACGCCCTAGTCGTAGATATGGCGATGGGCGGCAGCAGCAACACCGTGCTGCATATCCTGGCTATCGCGCGCGAAGCGGGGGTAAATTTACAGATCGCGGGGCTCAACGAGATCAGCCGCAAGATCGCCCACATCGCCAAAATCAGCCCAAGCCTGCCAAACGTGCATATGGAAGACATCGACCGCGCGGGCGGACTAAGCGCCGTGATAAACGAAATTTCGCACCGCGATAACGGACTACTGGGTCTAGACGCGCTAACCGTAAGCGGCGAAAGCCTAGGCGAGCGCGTCGGAGCTAGCGCCATAAAAGACGAATCGGTCATCCGCAAGGTCGAAAACGCCTACTCGCAGGTCGGCGGGCTGGCGATTTTGTTTGGAAATTTAGCCGAGCAGGGCTGCGTCATCAAGACCGCGGGCATCATCGGCGAGCGCAAATTTAGCGGCAAGGCGGTCTGCTTTAACAGCCAAGACGAGGCGATAGAAGGGATCTCGAGCGGCAAGGTAAACAAGGGCGACGTAGTCGTCATCCGCTACGAAGGGCCGCGCGGAGGCCCGGGTATGCAGGAGATGCTAAGCCCTACGAGCCTAATCATGGGGCGAGGGCTCGGTGCGGACGTGGCGCTGATCACGGACGGCAGATTTAGCGGCGCGACGAGGGGGCTAAGCGTCGGACACGTGAGCCCCGAAGCTGCCGAGGGCGGCATGATCGGGCTGCTACGAGACGGCGACGTCATCGACATCGACGTGGATACGTACGCGATCAACGTGCGCCTAAGCGAGGAGGAGATCGCTGAGCGAAGGGCTAAATTTAAGCCGATAGAAAAACCGCTGCCGTACCGCTGGCTACGAATGTATCGCAAGCTGGTAACGAATGCTAGCAACGGAGCGATTTTGGAGGCGTAGAAATTTAAAATCGGTAGGTATCGTAGTTTTAAAAATTTAAATAAGGAATAATTTTTATGTTTGAGAGGAATTTTACCTATAAGGATTTAGAGCAAGTAGAGACTGAAATAGAAAATATACATGAGGCACTAGCTAATGTCTATAATAATAAGTCATGTATTTGGAAAATTAGTAGAACTCTTGACAAATTAAAAAATTCAAATTTTTCTAGCGAGGAAGAATATTTAATAGACGTATTTGAGTCGAGATATGTCAAGTGTATGAATAGAACTAATGAAACCATCAATTTTCTACAAAAATTTACAAAACGAAAAGATTTTAAAATTTTATCTAATACAGCTCGCGATCTTATTGATGAAATAGAACAACATTTACTGATTTTAGAACAAAAAGATATTTATTATACAAATAAAATTATGTTTAGAGGCATTATCATAAAATATATTAAATCTATTAGAATATTAAAAATACAAAAAGAAATTGTTAAAAAATCAATAAAAAGTATAGATATTGAGGACAAAAAGAAACTTTATATAAAATTTCTTAAAAACGAGGGTGAAATATATAGAATTTATAATAATTTACCGGATAAATTTATCAAAGATAAAAAAACATATATAAGCCATCTTTCAAATTCTATGTTAAGTGACGCGAAAGAAATCATAGCAAAAGGTATAAAATATAAAATATTTTCTGTATTAAATTTTGTAGTTTTTGGAGCGCTTCTTTGTATACCATATTTTTTAGAGTTAAAAAGAGTACCGGAAATTTCTGTAGGAAGCATACCTATATCTTTAGTTGCAGTTTTTGCTATCGGTATATCTTTAACTTTATATTTATATATTCTTGTATTTTTACAAAATTACTTTTTATTTAGAGGCTGGTACGAAAGTAAAAATAAGGTTAAGCTATGTTTTATGGGAATAGATTTCAGTATGATATTGCTAATGACTTTTATACCGGTTATTCATGATAAATTAAATTTATCATCTTCTTCGTATGAGCACATTAGAGATGCAGGTTGTTTACTTAAGATATGTTTGACTTTACATGCAATATTTTTGTTATCATTTTCCTATAAATTTTGGAGGGATAATAAAAATGAACTGAGCGATATTCTTCTAGCCGCCCTTTTAATATTTATTTCTGATTTGCTGATATTATTAGTTATTTATTTTAACTATACAGATGACTACATCCTTGTAGTAATTCCTATGGTGCTTCTTTCTTTTATGATAAGATTTCTTCAAATTAGTAAAAAATTCTCATATCGGTATATACTGTTTGTATTATCCTTTGTTGTTTTCGTACTTTTGTCATCTGCTAGTGGATTTTTTGTGAGGGCTGTAGGTTTAGCAAACTACCAAATCGATCTCGACATTCGAAAAGACAATATTCCAGAGTATATTCTAAATTTAAATATCAAATGCCAAAGTAAAGCAAGCGAAGATATAGAGTTTATAAAATACACTTGTATATTAGACGATAAGTCAGGTCTGGCGATAAAATTTAAAAATATTCTAGTAAAAGTGAAATCAGACGGTAAATATTGGCTTGAGGTCGCATCCAAGGATAGGAACGAAAGTGAAATAGATAATTACAGGTTTTGGGTTTCGGAAAAAAATATTGTCAATTAAAGCCGGTAATATTTAATAGCATTTGATTAATAATTAACTATAATTTCACCTTTCAATTTTAAATTTGACAGTCATATTTTTGGGATAAATGCACAGATATTTTTTTGGACTTAAATTCCTAAAACGTCAGGTGAGGGATGATTATCTTGCTATTATTGTGACGATATCTTTCAGCATTTTCAGCGGCAGCCGGGCGGTTATGGGTGCGATTGGGCGGTGAGCTTTTGGAGCTTTTCTTTTGAGTATGGCTATTAGCGGCTACTCATACTGCGAGTTTACGAATCTCAACGGCAACCAACTCGTTTCAAGGGCTGATACCGATCGCGTATTTATAGGCACAACGATCGCGGCTTTTATGGTGAGCAAGCTCAAATTTCGTTACTCGCAAACAAAATCTGTGTATGTTGGGTAATTATAAGGCGATCTAATTTCTGGTTTTGAAGCGCGTTTTGCGTTTGGTTGCAGTCTGCTTTTATTTTACCGGACTACCGCACCTCCGCTATACATATAACTTTTTGCAGCGTTTATAGTGATTGGTATTTAGCCACGTTCAGGTAAACCCATAAACCCATTAAGATCACACATAGAAAACCAAATTATTGTTAAAATTCAAATCTTAAACTTACAAATCCCTCGGATCGGCGATCTTGCCTGCGACGGCGCTAGCTGCGGCGACGGCGGAGTTTGCTAGATACACTTCGCTCGTTCTATCGCCCATGCGGCCGACGAAATTTCGATTGGTCGTGCTTACGCAGCGCTCGCCCACGCCTAAAATCCCCATATATCCGCCCAGGCACGCGCCGCAGGTCGGGTTGCTCACGACGGCGCCTGCGTCGATGAAAATTTCGATCAGTCCCTCGCGCTCGGCTTGACGGGCGATCTTCTGCGTCGCAGGCGTGATGATGAGGCGGGTCTTGCGCGCGACCTTGCGACCTTTTAAAATTTGCGCGGCGATCCGCAGATCGGAGAGCCTGCCGTTGGTGCAGCTGCCGATAAAGACCTGATCGACGGCGATATCATCGCGCACTGCTTCGCGCACGCTCTTGCCGTTGCTAGGTAGGAATGGATATGCGATCACCGGATCAAGCTTACTAACATCGATCTGCAAAATTTGCTCATAGTTCGCACCCTCGTCGGAGTAGTGAAATTTCGGCTCGGCGCGCAAGCTTTTATCCGCCAAAAATTCCTTCGTGATCTCATCGACCGCGACGATACCGCTCTTGCCGCCCGCCTCGATCGCCATATTGCAAAGCGAAAATCTGCTATCCATATCCAGATGCTCCAGCGCGTCGCCGCAGAACTCCAAAGCTTTATAGCGCGCGCCGTCCACGCCGATGAGGCGGATTACTTCCAGGATCAGATCCTTGCCGTAGAT
>CAUUQJ010000041.1:0-8230 GCA_963547085.1 uncultured Campylobacter sp.
CGAGCGGTTGGCGTGGTGCGGCACAGATCGCCGACGCCTTTAAAATTTTGATTAAATTTAAGCTCTCCGCTTAGCAATATCAAACGGCGGTTAGATAGATTTATCCGAATTAAATTTAAACGATGCGTTTTAGCAAGAGGTCTGGGTAAATTTTGCTGTGCGTATAAATTAAAATTTCGTTTCAACGGCGTAGTGATGGAATTAAATTTTACGCAAAGCCGCGCGCTTCGTAAAATTTAACGAGTGAAAATTCATGCAAAATTTAGCCCACGAGAAAATAGACATAGGTTTTGCGAAAAGGAATTTTTAGAAAATGAAATGATCGGTAGGAGGTCTTTTTAAGCCCGCCTGCGTGCCGGTCCGTAAAAACCGACGCCCTTATAGCCTCACAAGCGAAGCTATAAGGATTTTGGACGAAATTTTGGTATGAATTCTGCGCGCGTAAATTTTACAAGCCTGTATAAAATTCTACAAGCTTACGTAAATTCTCCGCGCCGCCTATTTTTTAGATTTTTCTAGCGCGGCGGCAAGGTCTGCTATGAGATCGTCCGCGTTTTCGATGCCTATGGCTAGACGCAGCAAATTTTGACTGATGCCGATGCGCTCTTGCAGCTCGCGCGGATAGCTCTCGTGCGTCATCGACGCGGGGTGGCAGATCAGGCTTTCTACGCCGCCCAGGCTCACGGCTAGATCAAATAGCTCAAGGCTGCGCGCAAAGGTTTTATAGTCGTATTGCGGCTTAAGCACCAGCGAGATGACCGCTCCGATACCGCTAGCTTGGCGATTTTGTATCTTTTTTTCGCTCTCAGAATGCGAGCCTGCGAAATTTACCGCCTCTACCGCAGGATTGCTGCGTAAAAATTCTATTATCTTTAGCGTATTTTCGCTCTGGCGGTCGAAGCGCACGCTTAGCGTTTTAAGCCCGCGTATGAGCGAATACGCGTCGGTAGGCGATAGCGTCGCGCCCAGAGTGTTTTTCATAAACTGAATTCTTGCGGCAAGCTCGTCGTCATTCGTCGTAACGATGCCGGCGATCAGATCGGCATGCCCGCCTATGTATTTGGTCGCGCTATAAACCACGACGTCTGCGCCGTGTTCTAGCGGGCGCTGATAATATGGGGTCAAAAAGGTATTATCCATAACCACGAGCGCGCCGTTTTTGTGCGCGAGCTCGCTGATACGCTCAATATCGGTTACTCGCAAAAGCGGATTTGATGGCGTTTCGATGAAGACCATTTTGACGTCGCTCGGAATTTCGGTGATCAAATTTAGATCATCCACTAAGTCGTAATTGACCCCTTGATTTTTAAAAATCCCGCTTACGTAGCGATAGGTGCCGCCGTAAACGTTGTTATTTAGCAGCACGCGATCGCCGCTTTTAAGCAGCGCAAATGCAGCGCTCGTAGCCGCCATACCCGAGGCTAGCGCGAAGGCGTATTTGCTGCCTTCAAATTTTGCGAAAAGTTCCTCGAAGGCGTTGCGCGTAGGATTTGCGCCGCGCGAATAGGCGTATTTGCCGAAATCATCCAGGCTTTCTTGCACGAAGGTGCTGGCTAGATATATCGGCGGAATCACCGCGTTGTGGGGGTTGGACTTAGCCTCTATGCCCTTTACGATTAGGGTGTCTATTTTCATATTTTCTCCTTGAAATTTAATGGATTTAAAAGCTCATCGCTCCGATAAATTTAGCTATGCGCTCGTCGTTGCTACCGAAGAATTCCTCTGCGTCGCCGTCGAATGCGATAATTCCGCCATCTAAGAATAAAATTCTATCTGCGATCTTGCGCGCAAAGCCCATATTGTGCGTGACGATTATGAGCGAGCGATCCTCTGCGGCAAGCTCGGCTATAGTCTTTAGCACCTGCGCCTCAAGTTCGGGATCAAGCGCGCTCGTAGGTTCATCCAGCAGTAAAAACTCAGGCTGCATCGCAAGCGCTCGCGCGATCGCCACGCGCTGGCTCTGACCGCCGGAGAGGCGAGCTGGATACGCGCCAGCTTTATCCGCCATACCGACTTTTTTTATCAGCGCCATTGCATTTGCCTCGGCAAGCTCTCGTGGCTGTTTTAGCACGTGTACGGGCGCTTCGATGACGTTTTGCAAGACATTGAGGTGCGGAAAGAGATTGAAGCTTTGAAAAACCATGCCCGTATGCGCGCGGAATGGATGATACTCGCTTGTTTTATGCGGAGCATCGAAATTTATCTTAAACTCGCCTAGCTGTAGCTCGCCGCCACTTGGAATTTCGAGCAGATTTATGCAGCGCAGCATCGTGGATTTGCCGGAGCCGGAGCTTCCTAAAATCACTGTCGTTTGCCCGTCGCGAAATTCTAAGCTTAGCCCATTTAGCACGACGTGATCGCCGAAGCGCTTAGTTAAGTTCGTAAATTTTATCATCACACGAACCTTGAAAATCGTCGCTCTAGCTTGGATTGTAAGAACGTAAGAAGGGTGCAAACTGCTAGATAAAATAGCGCCGCCAGTACGTATAACGTAAGCGGATCGAATGCCCGTGCGGCGATACGTTGAGCGACCATAAACATATCAACCATCGTAATCGAGGCTACGAGCGAGGTATCTTTAAGCGTAGAGATAAATATATTTGATAGCGGCGGCAGCGATATGCGTACTGCTTGCGGAGCGATAATGCGGCGCAGAATTTGAGCGTAGCTCATGCCTAGCGAGGTAGCCGCTTCCCATTGTCCCTTTGGTACCGATAGGATCGCAGCTCGCACCGCCTCTGAAGCGTAAGCGCCGATATTTAGGCTAAAGGTAATGATCGCAGCAGCCCAAACATCAAGCGTGATCCCGATGATTGGAAGCCCGAAATAGACGATAAAAAGCTGCACCAAAAGCGGAGTGCCACGAAAAATCCAAATATAAATTTCGCTTAGCTGCTTTAAAATTTTAAAATTTGCGATGCGTGCGACCGCCGTCAGCACCGCAAGCACGAGCCCGAGCAGAAATGAGATTATCGTAAGCGGGATCGTAACTTGTAACAGGGCTAGCGCCATCGGCTCTAGCGAGCTGCTAACAAGCTCTAAAATTCTGCTTGTTTCGTTCATTCACTCACATCTTTGCCGAAATATTTAAGCGAAATTTCTTTTAGCTTGCCTTCGGCTTTGAGTTCGTTTAAGGCTTTGCTGATTTGATCTGCGAGCTCTTTATTGCCCTTTTGCACGATTGCAGCGCTATAATCGACGTCTTTTAACTTTGCGGCGATTTTAATCGGAGCGTCCGGGCGTTGCTTTAAAAAGTCGTAAAATACGGTATTGTCGCGCACGACGGTATCTACGCGGCGAGCGATCAGCAGCTCCATACTTTTGGCGAAACTATCGACGGTTACGTTTTGCGCGCCGTATTTTTTAGCGACTTGCGCCCAGTTGCTGGTAGCGGAGTCTGCATTTTTCTTGCCTTTTAAATCCTCGAAGCTTTTAATGTCGTTGTTATCTTTATGCACGATGATGGCGCCGTAAACGACGGTGTAGGGCACAGAATATTCATATTTTTTCTTGCGCTCATCAGTGATGCTTACTTGATTAAACACAGCGTCTGCCTTGCCTGCATCAAATGCTGCAAGCATCGCATCCCAAGGCGCGGTTAGAAATTCTATTTTTAGGCCAAGCTTTTCGGCGACTGCGCGCGCGACATCTACGTCGTATCCTACGAGCTCATTTTTGTCGTTATAATACGAAAATGGCGAAAAGGTGCCTTCAGTAGCTACTTTAAGCGTACCTTCGCGTAGCGTTTTAGAGTTTGCGACGCATATTAAAAGCGCGCACGCAAGCAAAGTTTTTATTAAATTTTTCATAATTCCTCCAAAATTTTATGAGCGAAATTTAAAATGCGAAATTCCGCCCAACCAAGTTTAAAATTCCACGCTTCAACTAAGCGGTTGTAGAATTTACTCCGTAATGTCTTTGCCAAAATATTTAAGTGAAATTTCTTTCAGCACGCCTTTTTGCTTTAGCGATTTTAGCGCGGAATTTATCTGCGCCGTAAGCTCATCATCCTTTTTAAGCAGCACGGCGGAATAGATCGGCTCATTGCCTTGAGCTGCGATCTTTAGCGGGGCGTTCGGGCGCTGCTTCATATAGTCGAAAAATGTGATGTTGTCGTTGATCGTAGCGTCTGCGCGACGAGCTATGATGAGCTCCACACCCTTGCTAAATCCGTCTGCTGTAACGACCTCGGCGCCGTAGCTGCGCGCCATGTCAGCCCAGTTACTGGTAGCGGAGTGGACGCTTTTTTTGCCTTTAAGATCCGCAAAACTCTTAATCTCCTCGTTATCAGCTCGCACTACCAGTGCAGCATAAGCTACGGTATAAGGCTCGCTGAAATTATATTTTTTCTTGCGCTCCTGCGTGATACTTACTTGATTCATCGCTATGTCTGCTTTGCCTGCATCAAATGCTGCAAGCATCGCATCCCACGGCGCGGTTAAAAATTCCGCCTTTAGCCCTAGCTCTTTTGCCAGCGCGCGAGCGATATCGACATCAAAGCCGGTAAGATTATTTTTCTCGTCATAGAAAGAATACGGCGAGTAAGTCCCCTCCGTGGCTATTACGAGCGTGCCCTCTTTGAGCGTCTTAGCGCCTAAGGTAGCGGTGATCAGCGCTGTTGCGAGCAGGGCTTTAAATATTTTCATTACATCTCCTTGAAATTTAGCTATCGCTCGCGCTGCGAGCAGATGCGCGATTATATCGTGCGGAATATATAATTTTTATTAAAAATTCTAAATTTTAGTAAGACGTGATACAAAATTTCGCCTGCATGACAAAACTTTAGCTCATATATTTTTAAAATTTTGACAGAGGCGATTTATAAAATTTCAAGTTTATTAGGTAAAAGTATCACAGACCGAATTTAGCCTGCGATACAAAATAAGATTCGCAAGTATTTCGAGGCGATTTTTTGAGTTGGAAGCTAAAATTTTGCGCAAGCTAGACTTCTGCTTGCAGTTGCGAGCGCAAGAGAAGCAAAATTTCTCTCAAAAGCGCTCGCAAGATGATCCTTTTGAAAAAGACGAGCCGCTAGCGAATTTGCCCGCCTCCGCGGACGACGTATTTATAGGTCGTGAGCTCTCTCACCCCCATCGGCCCTCTGGCGTGCAGCTTTTGCGTGCTGATGCCGATCTCGCCGCCGAACCCAAACTCGCTACCGTCGCTAAAGCGCGTAGAGGCGTTGGCGTAGACGACCGCGCTGCCGACTTCGTTCAAAAATCGCTCGACGTTTGAGTAGTTTTCACTCAAAATCGCATCCGAATGCCCGCTGGAATGCGCGTTTATAAAGCCAATCGCCTCGCTTACGTCCCGCACCGCGCGCACGGCTAGCACGAGATCCAAAAACTCGGTGCCAAAGTCGCTCTCGCCGGCAGCCTTGACGTTTGTCGCGCCGCGCAGCTCCGACTCGCACGCATTCAAAAGCTCTGAACTCACGCGAAACTCGACTTCGTGCATTTCGCGCACAAGCTCCGGTAAAATTTTGCCCGCCACGCTCTCGTGTAAAAGTACGCACTCGACGGCGTTACAGACGCTTGGACGCTGGGTTTTGGCGTTTTTGATTATTTTCGAAGCCTCGCTCAAATTTGCGCCTTCATCGACGAAGATGTGGCACACCCCCGCGCCCGTCATGATGATCGGCACGGTCGCGTTTTGCGCGATAAAATCTTTTAAATTCTTACCGCCGCGCGGTATCAAAACGTCGATGTACTCGCTCATTTTCGCCATTTTCGCCACAACTTCGCGCTCAGGACTTTCTACTAGCTGCACCGCGCCCGTCGGTAAACCGAATTTCGCCCCCGCTTCGTTAAATAAATTTACTAAAAAAATGTTCGAATTTAGCGCGCTGGCACTGCCTCGCAGGATCGCCGCGTTGCCGCTTTTTAGCGCCAGAGCCGCTGCGTCGATGCTTACGTTTGGGCGGCTCTCGTAGATGATGCCAAGCACCCCCAGCGGCACGCGCACGCGGCTGATTTGCATGCCGTTTGGGTGACTCCAGCCGCCTAGATTTTCGCCTACGACCTCGGCAAAGCCCGCCACATCGCGCACGCCCTGCGCCATAGCCTCGATGCGGGCGTCGGTTAGCCTTAGGCGGTCCAGCAACGCCGCACTCAAGCCCGATTTCTCGCCGTTTGCAAGGTCTTTGGCGTTTGCCGCTTCTATCGCGTCCTTTTGCGCGAGCAGCTCATCCGCCACGGCGTTTAAAATTTCAAATTTAGCCTTGCTACCAAGTCTCAAAAGCTCGCCGCAAGCGGCCTTTGCGCGCTTACAGATATCTAAAATTTCGTTCATTTTCGCTCCTTAATCTATAAATCAAATCGCATGCTGCGTATAAAAATGCCGCGAGCGTCGCTTCTATCGCGTCTAAAATTCCAGTGCGTCTTATTTTTATCCGCGCACGACGGCTTAAATTTAGCGCGCTTTGGGCCATTTTATTTCGGATTTTCTTGCGTCAAAATTTCGCTTACTCGCCAGGCATTACGCCCAACCTTCTCATTTCAATTCGCGCAGGGCGCTTTTATGTAATCCACCGGCTCATATCCGCGCAGTTCAAGAACGTCTAGCTCGCCGTTTTTATCGGCGTCCGGTTCGTCAAATTTCGCCGCCCGCACCGCGTCTTGCGCCGTAAATTTTAGCTTGATATTCTTTGGGGGTACCGCTTTCTCCCACTCGGTGCGGTTTGGCGTGCCGCCTAGGTCCTCGTCGTTAGCCTCTATAAAAATTCTAGCGGGATTTGCCTCTTTACACGCCCACGCCGCGCCCGTCAAAAGTAGCGCAAAAAACATAATCTTTTTCATCTACGCCCTCCGTTTAAAATTTAAACGCGCGAACACGGCTAAAATTTCATTGCAGCGCGATATTATCCACGTGGATCGCGTCATCGTCGCTTTTGTAGCCTAAAGCCTGCTCTATCTCATCGCTTTTTACGCCCGCTATGCGCGCAAGCTCGCAGCTTGAATAGTTGCTAATGCCGTGCGCTAATAGCTTGTCGTCCGCCATGCAGAGGCTTACGATCTCGCCGCGCTCAAATTCGCCGCGCACCTCCGCAATCCCGACCGCAAGCAGGCTTTTGCCCGATTTTATCGCCTCTGCCGCCCCTGCGTCGATAATCACCGCGCCTTTGCTAATCGCGCCGTATGCGAGCCAGTATTTACGCGAGCTAAGCCGCGCTGCGCCCGCGCTAAAGAGGGTGCCTACCTCCTCGCCCGCCGCTATTTTAAGCAAAATTCCGTCCGTACGCCCGTTTGCGATGATCAGACTAGTGCCAATCTGATTTGCCATTTGCGCCGCCGCGATCTTGGTCGCCATGCCGCCCGTGCCGAATTTACTGCCCTCGCCGCCTGCCATTTTGACGACGCGCTCGTCGATTTTTTCAATAAAGCTTAAAAGTTTTGCGTCCGCGTGCTCGCTCGGATTTTTGTCGTACAGCCCGTCGATATCGCTTAAAATCACGAGCAGATCCGCATCGATTAGCCCCGCAACGAGAGCGCTTAGCGTGTCATTATCGCCTACTTTCAGTTCGTCTGCTACGACGGGATCGTTTTCGTTGATAATCGGCACGATGCCGCGCGAGAGCAGTTCTGCGCAGACGTTTCGCACGCTAAGATAGCGCGCTCTGTCGCTAAAATCGCCGCGGCTTAGCAGCAGCTGCGCGATAATGCGGTCATGCGCCCAAAATAGCCGCTCGTAAAGATGCATCAGTGCGACCTGTCCGACCGCCGCCAGAGCCTGCTTGCGGCTTAAAATTTTGGGTCTTTGCGCGATACCTAGCAGCCCCATGCCCGCGCCCACGGCGCCCGAGCTTACCAAAGCCACGCAAAAGCCCGCATCTTTTAGCTTGCAAATTTGCGCGACTAGACTTTTGATAAGCCGTTCATTTAGCGAACCGTCCGCATTGGTAAGCGTTGAAGTACCGATTTTTATGACGATACGTTTTGCGCCGCCCAGAAGCTCTTTTCTACCCATTTTCCGCTCCGAAATTTTTGAAAATTATATCAAAAACGGCTTATTTTAAATTTTATGTTTTGAGCTGAGTAGATGCGAGCTTTTGGTTTAAATTTATTCTCGAGTAATTCTAATAAAGCGTAGAGATAGTCTGTTTACGAAGATCGTAACGGGAGATAAACTCCCGTTATCGCGCGAAATTTTACTGACTTAAATTTACCGGATCCTTGCTAAAGCGCGGCGTTGAGGTTTAGCTGCATCTCCACGTCGTCGCTAACGAGCAAAA